>JASFRY010000085.1:0-11217 GCA_050114675.1 Gemmatimonadota bacterium
CCCTGTGCACCTTCTCTCTCGACGCCCATCCGCGGGAGCTGCCCTCCTACGACCACGAGGACCTCGAGGAGTGCTTCACGGCCCTCGAGGCCCATGTGCGTCGCCATCTGGAGGTGGTCCTCCCCACCAACCGGGTCGCCGTCCCCCTGGTCCAGACGGACGAGCCCCTGTACACCGGCACGGTCACCGACCCACGCTGCTTCCGACCCAACGCCCGCTGGTATCTGGGCATCCGCTCCAAGGCAGGCACGGCGAAGCTCGCCGCTGACGTGCCCCGCCTCGTGAAGGTATGCGCGGCGCGCCACGTCATGCGTTTGGTCCGGGAGGCCTTCCCGGGCATGGCGCTCACCCACGTGCCCAGCCCTCCGTCGGAGCTCTCTCCGAGGATCGGCTCGGTGTACTTCGAGATCCAGAAGGACGAGCCGTGCTGGACCACGATCCAGGACGTGTCGGAAGAAGAGTCGGAGGAGCGGGGGCGCGTCGGCGCCTACGTGCCCGACGCCGTGTCCGATCCCGAGCTGGAGTTGGTGGTGGTCCTGGAGGAGTAGCCCTGTGGCTCCCACCGCGGAGCCGTCCTATGTTGGAGCCGGGGGAGCGACCGAGCCCCCGAGCGACCCTTCCGGCGCAGGCTGGACACCCTAGCTTCGTGTGATCCGGCCTGTGTTCCCTCAGCAGGAGAGAGCGTTGGACCCGATGCCTGCGCGAGGACAGCTGGCGCTGCGCCTTCAAGAGGCCATCACAGTCGCGGTTCGTCTTCGCACCAATCGCCAGAGCGCGGCCGACGCCGCCTCGTTCAGGGCGCACGTGAAGCAGCTGCTGGCCCGGGCCGACCAGGAGAGCCGGGACCTGGGGTACGACGGAGAGATGGTCCGCCTGGCGGTCTACGCCTACGTCGCCTTCCTGGACGAGTCGGTCATGAACTCCTCCCTTCCCATGTTCGCCGACTGGCCCAAGCAGCCCCTCCAGGAGGAGCTCTTCGGCGACCTTCGGGCCGGCGAGCGGTTCTTCGGGTACCTCCAGGAGCTCCTGGGTCGTCAGGACTCGGAGCATGTCGCCGACACGCTGGAGGTCTTCGAGCTGTGCCTCCTCCTGGGCTTCCGCGGCCGCTATTCCGGAGACGACCAGGGCCAGCTGCGGGGCCTGGCCGAGCAGATCCAGGCGAAGATCGGCCGGACCCGCGGGGGAGGCGAGCCCGTATCACCCCGTTGGCAGCTTCCCGAGGACGAGAAGGCCCCACTGGCGCGCGACCCGTGGGTATCCCGCCTCGTCCGGGGCGTCGCCATCGCCGCGGGGGTGGCCGTGGTCATCTTCCTCGTGTTGAGCTTCGCCCTGGGAGGTCCGGTGAACGAGGCCGGAGAGCTGGCACGACAGATCGCACCATGACGGGCCCGAGTCGGACGCTCACCGCACGCGCGAAGGACGGTTTGGCATGGGCATGAAGGTGAAGAACCGGGTGGTGGCCTCGGCGACGCTGGCCATCTTCGTCTTCCTGGCCTGGATCACGGGGTCCGTGCTGCACCTCAGCGGCTGGCGCCTCTGGGTGCTCAGGGCCGGCCTGGCCATCCTCGGGGTGTCGGCAGCCGGGCTGATCTTCGCCTTCATGCGCCAGCGAGGGGGCAAGGCCCGGACCGCCCGAGACACCGACGACGACCGGGTGAAGGAGGTTTTCGCCTCCATCCGCTCGCGCCTCGCCTCGGCCCGCGGCGTCCAGACCGCGCGCCTGGGCAAGCTGCCCCTGGTGCTCTTCGCGGGCCCCACCGGCAGCACCAAGACGAGCCTCATCCTGAATTCCGGGCTGGACCCGGAGCTTCTGGCCGGACACGGCCGCCAGGAGGGGCTCACGGTACCCACGGATACGGCGGCAGCATGGCTGGCCGGGGACGCGGTCATGGTCGAGGCCGGCGGCCCCCTCCTGGACGAGGAGAAGCGGTGGCGCGAGCTGGCGCGGTATCTCGTGCCGGACCGATGGGCGGCCGTCTTCTCTCGGGGTACCCAGGCGCCCCGCTCGGCCGTGGTGTGCTTCGGCTGCGACGACTTCCTCAAGCCCGGCGCCTCCGAGGCGGTCATCGCGACCGCTCGTAAGCTGCGCACACGACTCACCGAGCTGGTGTCCACGCTCGGGATCCGCCTCCCGGTCTACGTCATGTTCACCAAGGCGGATCGGCTCCCGTACTTCGACGACTTCGTGCGCAATCTCTCCGACGCCGAAGCGCGGGAGGTGTTGGGGGCGACCCTCCGTCTCGACGGCAGCCAGGAGGGGACGTACGCCGAGCGGGAGTCGCGGAGGATCGCGGCGGCATTCGACGCCCTCTTCGGCGCTCTGGGACGACGGCGCCCCATCCAGCTCCTCCGGGAGAGCGACCCGAAGATCCGGGCCGGCATATACGAGTTCCCCCGCGAGTTCCGCAAGATCACCGACCTGGCCACCCAGTTCCTGGTGGAGCTGGGCCGACCCACACGGTTGGGCGTCAGCCCGGTCCTGCGTGGGTTCTACTTCACGGGCGTGCGTGCGGTGACGATCACCGACCCGCTGGCGGGATCGTCCTCACCGGCTCCCCAATCCGGTGGGGGAACGCCGGCCGGGGCCACGGCGGTCTTCAATCCGGCGACCATGCGCAGCGCCCCGGAAGCTCCAAGGTCGTCGTCGGGGAGGCGGGCGGCCCAGTGGACCTTCCTGGGGCGGTTCCTCCCCGAGATCGTCCTCCGGGACGAGGTGGCTCGTGCCATGACGGCCGGGGGCCGGACGGTAAACCTGGTACGCCGGACGCTCCTGGCCGCGGTGATCGCCGCCGTTGCCGTCACCTCCGTGGGGATGATGGTCTCCTACGTGAAGAACCGGCGACTGGCCAAGGACGTGACGGAAGCGCTCACGGGCGTGGAGGGGATCGGCCCCACCGAGGGCGCGCCCGCCGTCCTCGACGACCTCCAGCGGCTCGATGACCTGAGGGTCCAGGCCGCGCGCCTGTCCCGGTATGAGCAGGGCGGCCCCCCCACGTCCCTTCGCTGGGGCATGTACCGGGGGGACGACCTGGAGCCGCGGGTGCGTCGGGCCTACTTCGACCGCTTCCGGAAGCTGCTGTGGGACGACGCCTTCTCCAGCCTGGTCTCGACGCTTCGCAGCCTTCCTCCCAAGCCCGACGCCTCGGGGGACTACACGCGCACGTACGGCGACCTCCGCGCCTACCTGGTGATGACGCGGTACCCCGACTCGGCGTCGGCGGAGTCCCTCGCTCCCACGCTGGCGCGCCACGTCCTCCTCGGCGGTCAGGCGGCCGACGACACCCGGAGCCGCCTGGTGCGCGCCCAGTTCGATTTCTACGCGTCGGAGCTTCCCAGGGGGAACCCCTTCGACGCATCCTCCGACGCCACTCTGGTGGCCGGGACCCGGACGTATCTGGGCGAGTTCACCGATTCCAGCGCCTTCTACGACGCCATGCTGAGGCAGGCGTCCGTCGACGCCCAGCCCGTGGACTGGCGGACCACCACGCCGGTACGGAGCCCGGTGGTGGTGCCGGCGGCCTTCACCCGGGAGGGTTGGACGCGCGTCCACGACAACCTCAAAGACGTGGACGCCCTCTTCGCCCGCGAGGACTGGGTCACCGGCGAGCAGACCCCCGCCGACGAGGACCTGGCGCGGCTCGCCGACGCGCTGGAGGCCCGCTACCTCGACGACTACGTGCAGGTGTGGCAGGACTTCCTCCGCCAGGCGACGGTGCTGCCGTACGGCGGCCTGTCCGACGCCTCGACCAAGCTCCGGGCCCTGGCCGCGAACCGATCGCCCCTCATGGGTCTCCTGGAGACCGTGGCCCGCAACACGGAGGTGGGCAACGCGCGGGTGGACTCCACCTTCCAGCCGGTCAGCGCCCTCGCCACGCCCGACTCCATCGCCGCCGCCGGCGTGGGCTACCTCCAGGCGCTGAGCGCGCTGGAGAGCGCCGTATCCCAGGCCGCAGCCACCTCCGGATCCGAGCGTGACATGGCCGTGCAGCAGGCGTCGGGCATGACCCAGCAGGCCACCCTCGCCGTGGCGTCGGCCACCCGGGCATTCTCCGGGGATCCTCGGACCGAGGGCGTGTCCCGGTCGGTGGAGGCGCTGCTGCGGGCCCCCATCACCGGGGCCCAGCGTGCCCTGGGCAACGTGGGCATCGCCGAGCGCAACGCCCAGGGACGGGATCTGTGCCGGGCCTTCACCAGCCTCTCGTCCCACTATCCCTTCCGGACCGCCGGGAGTCCGGCCCGCATGGACGACGTGGCCGCGTTCTTCCAACCGGGGACGGGGGCCCTGTGGCGCCTCTACGATCAGACCCTCACGGACCTCATCGGGCCCCAGGGCAACCGGTACGCCGCCCTCCCCGGTGCCAGCCCGACGCCGCGCGCCGACTTCGTCCGATTCTTCGACCGGGCGGCGACCGTGTCCCAGGCATTCTTCCGCCCCGACGGCACCGGCCCCATGGTGGAGTTCCGGCCGGTGGCGAACGCGACGCCGGACATCCCGGAGATCACCATCATGGTGGGGGGGACCGCCGTGACCTTCACCCAGACCCAGCGGGGCGGCCGGAGCATTCGCTGGGACGGTCGTGAGGTGGGCTCGGCACGCATCCGCGGCCGCGTGGGCGGCGAGGATGTCACTCTGGTGGACGCGCCGGCCGGTCCCTGGTCCATCTTCCATCTTTTCGACAATGCCGAGTGGACCCGTATGGGTGACCGGCGATATCGGGCAACCTGGCATCCGACCGTGGGCGGACGCCAACTCTCTCTGATCGTGGATCTTCTCTTTCCCGTGGACGCGCCCGTGTTCGACGCACACTGGCTGGGAGCGCTCCAGTGCGTGTCCCGTATCGTCGGGTGACCGTCCTTCCCCAGGAGTCGACTACCATGCGTCCGTCCTTCCGTCTCCTCCTCGCCGCGTCGGCCCTCACCCTGTCCGGGTGCGGGGGCGGTGGCGTGTCTCCGCCTCCCCCGGCGCGGGTCGTGACCGCGGCGGAACGGCTTTACTACGACAACACCGGCGGCATCCAGGACTCGCTCCGCCTCGTGATCCGCGACCCCCAGGAGTTTCAGCAGATCTGGAATCGGGCCACCTCGACCCAGGTGTCGCCGCCCCCAGCCCCCGAGGTGGACTTCACCCGGTCCATGGTCGTCGTCGTGGGCGCAGGACGCCGGAACACCGACGACGAGATCCGTGTGGACAGCGCCGCCTTCCGGGAACGCACCACCGTCCAGGGTGAGAAGGAGCGGATCCTGGAGATCACGGTGGTCCTCCGGACGGGCTGCGGGGGCTTCGAGGCCTCGGGGTATCCCCTGGAGATCGTGAAGCTCCCCGCCTTCGACGGCCGCGTGGAGTTCAACCAGAAGGTCCTGCCGGCACCAGGCTGTCTCGAGCCCGAGGGGCTCGCGCCCGACGCCCCGCCCCTGCCCCGCTCGCGGCCGGAACGCGCGGATGAGTGACGACACCCTGCCCGGGTCCCCCGACGTTCCCGACCCGGGCACCCGACCCGAGGGACTCGTGGGCACCGTGCTCGCGGGCCGTTACAAGCTCGTTCGGCTCCTGGGATCGGGCGCCATGGGAGCCGTCTACGTCGGTGAGCACCTGAAGATCGGGCGGCAGGACGCCATCAAGGTGCTGAAGACAGCCCTCGCCCGTGATCCCGAAGCCGTGGCCCGCTTCACCCGCGGCGCCCGCAACGCCTCCGCGATCCGACATCCCAACGTCTGCACGGTCTACGACTTCAGCGACACCTCCGACGGCCTTCAATTCCTCGCGATGGAGTTCGTGGACGGCGAGAGCCTCACCGACCTCCTGGAGCGCGAAGGACCGCTGAGCGTAGAGCGGGCAGTGCGCATGACCGTCCAGGCCGCATCCGCACTGGAGGCGGCCCACGAGCTCGGGATCGTCCACCGGGACCTGAAGCCCGACAACATCATGGTCGCTCGCCAGCGCGACGGGAGCGACCTGGTGAAGGTGGTGGATTTCGACATCGCCAAGGGGTCCGCCGAGGGCGAGGCCAAAGGCGTGACGCGGCTCGGCTTCGTGGTGGGCACGCCCGAGTACATGAGCCCCGAGCAGCTCACGGGCGATCCCCTGGATGGGCGCAGCGACATCTTCTCGCTGGGGCTCGTGTTCTTCCGCATGATCACGGGCACCCTACCCTACACGAGCGCATCCACCCAGGACATCATGGTGGATCGCCTGACCAAAGATCCCCTGAAGCTCGGAGACATGGCGCCGGGCACGGCGTTCCCCCCGGCGCTCCAGGAGGTCCTGGACCACGCGCTGGCCCGCAATCGCGAGGACCGGTGCGCTACCGCGCGGGACTTCGCCCTGGAGCTGTGGGAGGCCGTCTTCGGACCTGCCGGGACATCCGCCGACGGCGACGCCGGAACGGCTAGCCTGCCCGGCACCGTCATCGTGTCGAGGCAGGAGGCCAAGGCGGCCGCCGGCCCCACCGAGCGGGAGCAGGCCACGCGCCGTCGGTGGATTCAGGGCGGCGCGGCCGTGGCGACGCTCGCGATCGTCGTCACGGTGGTGGCCACGCTCCTCTCGTCGGGGCCGCCCGAGGCTGCCAGCGTGATGGTCCCGCCGGCCCTCACGCTGGGCGTGGGCGACACCACGCGCGTCGCGGCCACCGTCCTGGACCCGGACGGCGCTCCCCTCGAAGCCCGGGACCTCCAGTGGTCCAGCAGCCAGCCGGCGATCGCGGCGGTGAGCGCCGCCGGAACGATACGGGGCGTGGGTGTCGGGACGGCATCGATCCGCGTCGCCGCCGGCGACGCCAACGGTGTCATCAACGTCACCGTGTCTTCTCCGGAGGCCGCTTCCGCGGAGGCTCCCCGGCTGGGACGTCGAAGCCTCGCCTTCCGGGCCTCCGTGGGCGGCTCCTCCCCTCCGGCCCAGTCCGTGGACGTCAGCGGTGCCCCGGGGGCGGGCGAGGCGCTGGTCTCCAGCGTCGGATACGCGCCCGGCGGGGCCGCTGGATGGCTTTCGGCGCGGCTGCGGGACGCGCAGCCGCCCACGACGCTCGACCTCCAGACGGACCGGCTCCCCACGTCCCCCGGCCGGTACGACGCGAACGTGGTCGTGGGCTGGGAGGGTGCCGCCGCCGCGGACACACTGCGCGTCACCCTGGACGTGGAGGCTCGCTCGACGCCCGCACCCACGCCCGTCCCGGCCCGTCTGACCGCGGAGGATGCCAACACGCGGGCCTGGAACCAGCTCTTCCTGCTCACCGACGACCCGTCGGCCGGGGCCCGGCGGGCGGTGAAGGACACCACCGAGGCGTTGTGGAACGCCACCTACCTGCCCGACAGCATACGGGCGCGGGCGGCCTACGCCCATGCCCAGGCGGCCGTGGAGCTCCACGAGATGTCGGAAGGGCTGGAGTGGGCCCGACGCGCGTCCACGCTCGTTCCCGGGGACACGACGTACCGTGACTATCTCCGGCAGCTTCAGGGAGGAGGCGGACCATGACGCTCCCGGGATTCGACGATCGGCCGATCCTGGTGGAGGTGGCCGGCCACTCGGATACGGGCCGGACGCGCACCCAGAACCAGGACTCCTTCCTCGTGGCGAACCTGGCCGATCCGGCGGACGGCGTCCCTCCTCTGCGCCTGGGCCAGGGAACCTCGGCCCAGGCCGGTCCGTCCCAGGGCAACGTGACCCTCGGACCCCGGGGGCTGCTCCTGCTGGTGGCCGACGGCATGGGGGGCGCAGCCGCCGGGGCCGTTGCCAGCGCCCTGGGCGCCCGCACCATCCACGGCACGCTGTCGGAGCGGTGGAGCGCGGATCGGGACCTCACGCCGGCGCGGTTCGCCTCGCGGCTGGCCGAGGCGGTGCAGGCCGCCAACGCGGTGCTCCACGAACGGGCCCAGGACCAGCCCGAGTTGGAGGGCATGGGCACCACGGCGACCGTGGTGGGCGTGTTGGAGGAGTATCTCTACGTGGCGCAGGTGGGCGACTCCCGCGCCTACCTCTTCCGGGACGGCCAGCTCACCCAGATCACCCGGGACCAGTCGATGGTCCAGAACCTCGTGGATGCGGGCCAGCTCACCCCCGAAGAGGCCGAGGCCAGCGACAGCCGGAACGTGATCCTGCAGGCCGTGGGCGTCGCGCCCACCGTGGACGTGGACCTGACCTACCAGCCGCTGCGAAAGGACGACCTCCTCCTCCTCTGCTCCGACGGCCTCTCCGGCGTGGTCCACCGCGACACGCTGGCGTCCGTCCTCCAGACGACCCCTGATCTCGCCGAGGCGTGCCGGGTCCTGGTGGAGCTGGCCAACGAAGGCGGCGGCCCGGACAACATCACCACCGTGCTCGCCCGTTTCGGCGGGCCCCGGCTCGACCCTCCGGCCGATGGGGACATCGTGGGCCGGAGGCCGTTCGAGGCCCCGGGGACCTGAGGGAGGATCATGAGCGCCTGGGTGGAGGTCCGGGAAGGCACGCGCGCCGGACACGAGCATCCTCTCGGAGAGGAGCCGGTCATGATCGGTCGGGGCGCCGAGGCGCAACTGCGTCTCGACCCCCACAAGGACCTGTCGGTCTCGAGCCGGCACGCCTTGTTGGTGCCTTCGTCCGGAGGATGGATGATCCGGGACCTGGGGAGCACCAACGGCACGTGGGTGAACGACGAGCGCCTGGAGCGGGATCGCACGCTTTCCGACGGCGACCAGATCCGTCTGGGGCCCGACGGACCGATCCTCCTCTTCCGTACCACCGATCCCGGCACGGTGCAGGTGCCGGCGACCGCGATGGTGACGCCGGTCCGGAGGGGGTTGGCGAGAATCCCCTGGCAGCTCGGCGTGGCGGTGGCGGCCGTGGTGCTGCTGGCCGTCGTGGCCTACGTGGAGGGACAGCGCGCCACGCGGAGAGAGTGGCTGCAGGAGCGGGCCACCCTGGAAGCGCGCATGGACAGCGTGCTGGCCGTGGCCCAGGCCCGGACGGCGGCGATGAGGGCGACGAGTGACAGCCTCCACCGCACGCGAAGCTCCGACGTCCAGTCCCTGGAGCTCCGGGTCTCGGGTCTCCTCGATGCCCTCCAGAAGTCCGAGGCGGAGGTGCAGTCCCTGCGCCGGTCCCTGCGCGAGACGGAAGCGGAGGGGCTGGACGATGCGGAGGTCGCCAGGCTGCGGCAGCGGCTCCAGACCGTCTCCGTCGCCCTGGAGCGCCAGCAGCTCGCCGCTTCCCTCGACTTCCCCAGGATCGAGCGTCTCACCCGGGCCGGCGTCGCCCAGATCTACGTGGAGACCTCCGAGGGCGTGGTCACCGGCACGGCATTCGGCGTCTCACCTTCGGGTCTCCTGATGACCAACCGGCACGTGGTTCGGGGACCCGACGGCACCGCACGCCCGACGCGCATCGGCGTCCAGTTCTCCGACTCCCGCCAGGTATGGCCGGCCCACGTGGTTGCGGTGTCCGACATCGCCGACCTGGCCCTCGTACAGGCGGAGCGGATCGAAGGGGACATTCCCACCGTCCTCGGCTTCAACAGCCGCGCCGACACGCTGGGGTCGGGCACTCCCGTGGCCATCCTGGGATTCCCGCTGGGCGGTCGTCCTCCCGACGGTGCGGCCGGCGTCATCCGGCCGCTCCTCACCGCCGGAGTGATCAGCGGCAACCGCGGCGCGTTGGTGGAATTGCAGGGCTACGGAGAGAAGGGCGCCAGCGGGAGCCCGGTCATGGACCGGGACGGGCTGGTGATCGGGGTCCTGGTGGGCGGCCAGCAGGACGGCGACGAGCGCGCCCTGCTGGCCATTCCGGCCGTGGAAGCCCTCCGCCTGCTGGAGGCGAACCGCCCCTGATCCGGGCGGGCGGGGAAACTAGGCTCCGGGCCCGGTGAGCTGCTGGAGCGCCTCCTTGGCCTGAACCATGTCGGGGAACTCGTCGGTCAGCCGCCGATAGAGCTGGATGGCCCGGTCCTTGTGGCCGCCGTCGGCGAACACCTGGGCCCTGGAGAAGAGCGTGATGGCCTCGGCCGGGATATTGCGCGACTTGCGGCTCTCCGTCGTCTCGGCGGGGAGGGCCGGCAGGTTGACGTCGGCGATGATCTTGCCCGCCAGGTCCACCAGCAGATCATAGATCTTCTCCCGCCGGTCCATGACGCTCTCGCTGTCCAGCACATCCCCCGTCTCCACGTCCACCACCCGGGCATCCATCCGGAACTGGCCGAAGAGATCGGTGAAGCTCCCGAGGACCACGTAGCGCGCGCCCACGAGCTTCCCGATCTGCGCCGCGCCGGCCTTCTCCGCGCGCCCCTCGGCCGCCAGGTCCTGCTCGGCGAGGAGCGCGTTGAGGCGCCCACGCTCGATGATCCTCAGGTCCGAGCTCTGGGACAGCTCGGTGAGGAGCATCTGCTGGAGCCCCACCTCGAGGGCGTCGAAGTCCCCCGCCTCGGCATTGTCGCCGTGGGAGCCGCCATTGTCGAACCTGAGCACGGCGACGCCGGGGCGATGATCCTCCTGGGCGGCCTGCGCCTGCGCGGTGCCGACCCACGCCGCCTGGGCCAGGGCGACGGCTACCGAAACGGTCACGAGCCTGGCTCCCATACTACCTCCTCGCATGCATGCATTCTCAGGTCCTCAACCGACACACAGCCTGAAACCGTGTGATTCTCCAATATCTTCCACCCTCCCCGCCGCGGAAAGGTTCGCATTCTCCGTCTTCGTTGCCCGCCGGTAGGCCCCCCCCCATATTTCCCCATGCAGTCCCGGCTCGGCCTCCCTCCCTACGGCCCGGGCACTCTGATGACGTGGTCTCGCCCCGTCGCCGCCATGGGCCGCCCGAGGGTCCCCTCCCGGGTACCGGACTCTTCCCTGAGACTCGTCCGAGGCAACCATGGCCCCTCTACGTGATATCCGCCCCTCTCGGGGCGGCCGCTCCCTCGGCCCCCTTCTTCTCCTCACTGGACTCCTGTGGGGATGTACCACCGGAGGGTTCCAGGCTCCCGCCGCGCCCAAGCCCGAGGAGATCCCCGCGCTGGAGCGCGAAGCGGCCGCCGGCAGCAACGACGTGGACGTCCTGGTCCGCCTGGGGGCGGCCTACCGCGCCGCCGACCGGCTGGACGATGCCGAGCGGGTCCTGCAGCAGGCGTTGCGCGCCGACGAGAGCTCCGAGTCGGCCATCTTCGTCCTGGGCCTCGTCTACGACGAGTCCGGCGCCGACTCGAGCGCCGTCACGCTCTATCGGAAGTACCTCGACGAGCACCCCGGCGGGGCGCTGGCCGA
>JASFRY010000086.1:0-11200 GCA_050114675.1 Gemmatimonadota bacterium
GGCGCACTTCCAGGGAGACGCCGTCCAGCGCCCACGTGCCCCGGGCACCACGAACGCCCACGTCCCGGAGACGGGCCACCACCTCACCCCGGGCCGCCGCGACGGCGCGTGGCCGCGCCGCCCTGGCCGAAGCGTCGCCCACCGCCACCCTGTCCACCTCCTCTCCACCCACCATGGCCCGCGTGAGACCGGCAGCGTCCACGTCACTCCGCGAGGCGGTGAGGACCGTACTCCCGCGTCGGAGTACCGTGATCCGATGGGTCACGGCCAGCACCTCGTCGAGCTTGTGCGCCACCAGCACGACGCCTCGCCCTTCCGAGGCCAGGTCCCGGAGCAGCGCGAAGAGGGACTCCACCTCGGGGGGAGCCAGCACAGCCGTCGGCTCGTCCAGCACCAGGAGGCGAGGCCGGCGCAGGAGCGCCTTGAGGATCTCCACCCGCTGGCGCGTCCCCACGCCGAGCTCCTCCACGGGCAGGTCCAGGGGAACCGCGAGCCCGGTGCGTTCCACGAGGGCATCCACGTCGCGGTGGACGCCGGTCAGGGGGAGCCCCAGCCCCGAGGCGGACGAGCGTACCCCCAGCGCCAGGTTCTCCAGCACGGAGAGGGCCGGCACCAGCGTGAAGTGCTGGTGCACCATCCCCACGCCGGCCGCCCAGGCGTCTCGAGGGCGGCGGAGCGTCCGTGGCCTTCCACCGACCTCCACCTCCCCGGCGTCGGGGCGGAACATGCCCGCCAGGATGTTGAGAAGCGTGGTCTTGCCGGCACCGTTCTCACCCAGCACGCCGTGGATCTCCCCGGCGTGGAGGGTGAGGTCCGCGCCGCGCAGCGCCTCCGTGGCGCCGAACCGCTTCTGGATGGCCGTAAGGCGTGCCAGCGGGGCCGTCACGAAGCGCCCGGCTCGCCTCGCTCGGCGGTGGATCCGGCGATGATCTCGCCGCCCTTTCGCCCCGTGACTGCCGCCGCGGTGCCGCCCGCCCCGGTCGAATCCTCCGCGCCCGTCTCTCCCTCCACGAACGGCACACGGGGCACTTTCAGCGTCCCTGCGCGAATCTGGTTCCGCGCCTCGTCCATCCGTTCCAGGAGCTCGGCCGGAATGCGATCCTTCAACTCCGGGTTCACGACGAAGTCGATGACGTCGTCCCGGGCGCTGGCGTAGATGGGCTTCCCGCCCAGCTCGCCGGCCTGCCATGCGCGCGCCACTTCCAGGAACGCCTGGGGGATGTGGATCACGGCGCTGCCAAGGATCACGTCGGGGGCCACGTCGTTCTGGTCGTTGTTCATGCCGATGGCGAAGACCCGGTCCCCGGCGTCCGAGGCCTCGCGCACCGCCTGGAACACGCCGAACGAGGCCGCATCCGTGTTGTGCACGATCACGTCGGCGCCCCGGCGCAGCTGGGCGACCGTAGCCTCCTTCGCCGCTGCCACGTCGTCCCAGTTGCCGATGAACGACTCGAGCACGCGCACGTCGGGATCCACGGCCCGGGCCCCGGCCTCGAAGGCGCGGAACGTCCCCCGCACCGGCGGAATGGCCACGCCGCCCACCATGCCGACCGTGCCCGTGGCGCTCATGCCCGCCGCGGCCATCCCGCCCAGGTAGCTCCCCTCCTCCAGCGTGAAGATGAGGGGCACCACGTTGGACGAGACCTTGCCGCCTCCGCTCACCACGATGGTCACGTCGGGGAACTGCTCGCCGGCCCGCAGCGCTGCGTCCTGGTACTCGAAGCCGTGGGCGAAGATGAGGTCGTAGCCCGACGAGGCGTAGGACAGGAAGGCCTCGTCGAACTCGGCGGGCGTACGCGTCTGCTGATGGCTCACCTCTGCGCCCAGGGAGTCGCGGAGCATCATCAGGCCCTCGTAGGCGCCGGCGTACCAGCCCGCGTCGCTCACGGGACCCGCGGTGAGGAGGGCGGCCCTGAACGTGGGGGCGGCCCCCTGCTCCGGCGGGCTCCCGGCAGACTCCCGCTCTCCTCCGGAGCACGCGGCGGCAAGCGCCACGAGGGCGGTGAGCGCGCACCTGCCCCACCCCTTCCAATGCGATGAACACGGTGAGGACGAAGGCACGGTCGTCGGCTCCTCCGGCTGGCTCGGGATCTCGGCTCAGAAGGACCCGCGGTGAAACCTGTCAGGCCGCGCGCGGGCTCCCAGTGTAAACCTCTGGCTGTTGGGAGTTCACGCGCAGGGATAGTTTGGGGGCCGCAATCGCCCCGCGGCGAGACCGTATCCTCGTCCACTGCCCCGCCTCCAGGAGCGAGATCCCATGAATCAGCCCCGCGACCAATGGACCTCCAACGTCGGTTTCATCCTGGCCGCCACGGGCAGCGCCATCGGCCTGGGGAACCTCTGGAAGTTCCCCTTCATCACGTGGAATAATCGGGGTGGGGCCTTCGTCCTGGTCTACCTCATGTGCATCGCGGGAGTGGGCCTCCCCATCATGATGGCCGAGCTCCTCATCGGGCGCCGCACCCAGAAGAGCCCCGTGGGCGCGTTGAAGGAGGCCGTGGGTCCCGCCTGGGGCGTGGTCGGCGCCTGGGGCGTGCTGGCCGGCTTCACCATCCTCAGCTACTACAGCGTGGTGGCGGGATGGTCCCTCTTCTACTTCGTGAAGACCCTGGGCTGGAGCCTCACCGGCTTCCCAGCCAACGCCGCTACCGGCGAGATCTTCAACGAGATCGTGGCCAACGGGGGGCTGCAGATCCTCCTGGCCGGGCTCTTCTCCGTCGGCACCGTGAGCGTGGTGTATTTCGGCGTCCACTCGGGCATCGAGAAGGTGAGCCGGATCTTCCTGCCCGTGCTCTTCGTGATCCTGCTCCTGCTCCTCTTCAGCGCCCTCACCATGGACGGCGCCGGGGAGGCCCTGAAGTTCATCTTCCGGCCCAACTTCCACGAGCTTCAGCCCCACGGCATCCTGGAGGCCCTGGGCCACTCGTTCTTCACGCTCTCGCTGGGGATGGGAGCCATGATCACCTACGGCTCCTACATCAAGCGGGACAAGTCGCTGGTGTCGTCGGCGGGCATCATCGTCCTTCTGGACACGCTCATCGCCATCTTCGCCACCATCATCATGTTCTCGGTGATCTTCACCGTGCCGGGCATGCCGGAACAGGTGAGCGGATCCACGGTGGGCATGCTCTTCATCTCGCTGCCCCAGCTCTTTTATCAGGTCGTGCCCTTCGGGCGGGTGCTGGGGCCGCTCTTCTACGTGCTGGTGGCGCTGGCGGCGCTCACCTCGACCATCTCGCTCCTGGAGGTGGTGGTGAGCTACTTCATCGACGAGCGGAAGATGAGCCGGCCCAAGGCCACGCTGGTGAGCGGCGGCTCGGTGTTCGTCTTCACCATCCTGTCCGCCCTCTCCTTCGGCGCCGTGCCGGCGCTTTCCAACTTCGACATCATCGCGGGCAAGGAGGGGTTCTTCGCCACCCTCGACCACCTGGCGTCCAACTACCAGCTCCCCATCGGTGGGCTGTTCATCACCATCGGATGCGGGTGGTTCATGAGCCGCAAGGACACCGAGGACGAGCTCGTGGACGACAAGACGCCCGGCTGGTTCAGCTACGGCGCGTGGCGCTTCTTCATCCGCTTTGTGGCGCCGGTGGCGGTGGCGGCCATCCTCATCGCAGTCCTGTTCTTCGGGGCCGACTTCAGCTGATCCCGAAGGCCTCCCGGGGAAAGCCGGAGGGCGGCGCCCGGCGCCGCCCTCCGCGCGTCCTGGAGCCGAAACCGGATCCCCCCGGCCCGGCCGGTCGGGGCCGCATCGGTCCCGCCTCCTACCGCAGTACGGCCGGGAGGCGCTTCACCACCACGGTGGGCACGTCCATCTCATCGCGCTCCACGAAGGCCACCAGCCCGTCGGGACCGAACGCCGACGGAAGCTTCAGCGCACCGGTGGGGAAGGTGCCCACGTAGCGTCCATCGGGCGTGAGCACGTCCAGGGGCCCGGCCTCGGTGGGCGCCTCGCCCCGCCGGACGGCCCAGACCTTCCCGCTCCACCCCGTGGCCATGTCCAGCAGCACCGGCAGCTCGGGGTAGAACTGCATCTGGGCGACGCGGTTCTCCATCATCTCCTTGATGGCGTCGGGCGGGACGGTCCGGGCCTGCCCGCCGCCGGGCCCTTGCACCATCATCCGCACCTGAGGTCCCTCGCCGGCCTCCAGCTCGTCGAGCTGGCGCTTCCGCTCCGCCTCCTGGACCGCCTCGGTCACCGGTCGGGGAGAGAAGGGCCGGCGTAGCACACGGATCACCGTTCCGTCCGGATCCGTGATCTTCACGGCGTACGTGGTCGTGTCGACATACGCCAGCCCGCCATCGGCCAGAGGGCCCACGAGAAGAGGCGGCTCGAAGGTGCGCGGGCCGGCCATGGCCATGCGAAAGCTCACGCCTCCGCCGCTCATGGTGGCCGGCTCGTCGCCTCGCGGCGGCTCCCAGGCGTTGACCACCACCTGGGCCTCGGCGGACTCACCCCCGAGGCCGATACGTTCGATGGGGCGCCCCTGGGGGAGGTCGGGAGAACCGGCGCCGGGCCCGGTGGACATGGACATCACCATGCCCGCTCCTCCTCCGGTGAACACCGCGCCCCCGCGTGGGTCCGGTGCCATGGCTCCGACACGGATCACCCCTCCGTCCCCGCCGAAGGCCGCCATGTGGTCGTAGGAGCCGTCGGGAGCGTAGACCACGTAGGCCCGGTGCCCCATGTCGGCGATGACCACGGTCCCGTCCCGCAGCACGGTGAAGCGGACCGGCATGCGCAGCTCCCCGGGCCCCTCGCCCGGCTTGCCGATCTCCCGGACGAAGCTCCCTTCCTTGTCGATCTCCACGACGCGCGACCCCTGGCGGTCGAAGACGTAGAGGTTCCCTTCGCCGTCGAAGGCTACGCCGCCGACGTCCCCGAAGGTCTCCCAGTCGGCGCCGTCGAACGACCCCACACGGAACACCTCCTGGATGCCGTCGGTGGGGAGCGTCCGATCGGCCGCCGGAAGGTCCACCGCCTCCTGAGCGCCCGCCGGCGGCGCCGCCAGGGCCCCCGCCAGCAGCACCGATCCCCACCACACTCGTTCTGCACGCACGCCGATACCCCCCACTTCGTTGTCCGAAGGCCTCCCGGGCATGTGTAGCACATCTCCCGGGAACGGTCGCCGGATCCGCCCCCGCACCGGTCCGTTCGACGGTTTTGGACGACATCGATGGCCGCGGGGGTTGCCCGGGGCGGCGTCGCGCACAGCTTTGAGGGTGGCGCTCCAAGCGTCAAGAGAGTGCGCTGCCCCAGCGGAGGACCTGCCCATGAACCTCCTGGCCCCGCGCCTGTTCGCGGCTTTGCCCCGGCGCATGACCGTGGCCGTCTGCGTCGTCTCGGCGACAGCCCTCCTCCTGGCCGACCGCCAGGCGGTGCTCCTCGGGTCCTTCACGGACCATTCCGCTCTGGTGGACACCGCGGCGGCGTTCGACCTCACCGTGGGACTCACGCTCCTCACCTGGTGGGTCCTGGGTCGGGAGCTGGCGTGGCGACCCGTGACGCTCGTGCCGCTGTTCTTCGCCTCCCTGGCCGTGGCGTCCCTCACCCTCCCACCGGAACACCGGGCCGGCCTGCGCATGGAGCACCTCCTGGCTGCACCGCTGGAGCTCCTCGCCATGGCCTTCGTGGCCCGGAAGGTGGTGCTTGGAAGGCGGGCGTTCCGCCGCGCGGAGGAAGGCGAAGGTGACGTCCAGGCGTCCCTGGAGCGTGCCGCGGCCGAGGCCCTGGGGCCGGGACGACTCGCCGGGGCCATCGCCTACGAGATGTCCGTCCTCCACTACGGGCTCTTCGCTCGGGGCCGCAGACCCGTGCGCGCCGACGCGCTCACCCATCACCGGAAGACGGCCTACGGCGCCATGGTCCTCGCCCTTCTCATGGCCACGGCCGTCGAGGTGGTGGCCATGCACTTCCTGGTCGGTCTCTGGAGTCACCGGGTTGCCTGGATCCTCACCGCGCTGGGTGTCTACGGCGCCGTCTGGATCTACGGAGACTGGAACGCCCTTCGCCGCCGTCCGACGCGGGTGGAGGCCGGCGTGCTCCGCATCCGCTTCGGCCTGCGCTGGCGCCTGGACGTTCCCCTCTCCGCCATCACCTCCATCCGGGCTCCGACCCGGGAGGAGCGGGCGACGAGGCGTGGCGTGGATCTGAGATTGGCCCTCCCCGGCGCCGGATGGGTGGTGCTGGAGCTGGACCGACCAATACGGGCCGAGGGTATCTACGGGCTCCGCCGCTCGGTGCGGACCCTGGGCCTGGGCCTGGATGAGCCCCGGCGCCTGGAAGCCCTGGTGGCGCCGGACCCCACCTCCAACGAAGAGCGCACATGATCAAGGATCTCCTGGACCGCCCCATCGAGAAGAGACCGACGACGCTGAAGTTCGACGGAAGGATCCTCCTCCTCCTGGACGACGCGGAGCAGGTTCGCGCCCAGCTCTTCGACGGGGCGGACCTGGAGCTGGACGGCCCGCTCCAGGAGCGGCTCAGGGACCAGATCTCCACCGACGAGATCACGCCCGCCTACATCTGCTACTTCTTCGACGAGACATTGGGCGAGTTCCCCTACCTGGGACTGCGCACCACGAACCGGTCCTCGGGCGAGACCGAGTACCCGGTGACCCGGAGCTCCGTGAAGGACGGCGGGTTCGTCTGCTCCGTGGCGGGGAAACGCCGAGGCAAGGGGAGCAGCCGCGAGCAGAGCCCCTACGCCGAGCTCATGGCCGGCATCCAGGTCGTGGTCGCGGAGAGCATCGAGCGGATCTACAACGAGAACTGCCAGAACCTGGGGATGCTCACCACCACGGACTTCTCCGTGCTGGACCGCATCCGTGCCGGGGAGGAGATCCCCCTCTCGGTCTTCACCGAGGGCAAGGACGAGATCACCCGCCAGATCATCGAATACGGCGGTCTGTTCGAGTTCAACGTGGCCCGGCTCCAGGGCAAGGTGACGCTCCCCGTGCCGGCGAGCGCGCGGGAAGGTGCGCAGGCGGGTCGACCCATGACCGTGGCCGAGAAGATCTTCGCGCGGCACCTGGTCGTGGACGCGGCCAACGACCAGGTGGGCGTGCCCTGGGTGGAGCCCGGAGAGGCCGGGTTCTTCCGCACCGACATCCGCTTCAGCCACGAGTACGTCACCCCCATGTCCGCCATCTTCTTCGAGGACAAGGTGGGTGCCGACGCCAGGGTCGTGGACGCCGCGTCGGTCCTCTTCTTCCGGGACCACCTGGCCTTCCTGGACAAGGCCATGAGCCAGGAGCGCATCGAGGAGGGGCTCCTGGACGTGGCCAACCAGCTCGAGGTGAAGCAGCGCACCTTCGCCGAGAAGCAGGGCATCCGCCTCTACGGCGAGCAGATGGGCCACCGGCAGGGCTCCGAGGCCATCTGCCACTCCAAGATCCTGGAGGAGTACGCCGAGCCGGGCATGCTCATCATCGGCTCCGACTCCCACACGCCCCACGCCGGGGCCATCGGCGCCGTGGCCTTCGGCGTGGGGACCACGGCCATCTTCAACTCGTGGATCACCAGGGACGTGCGCGTCCGGGTGCCCAAGTCGTTCAAGGTGGTCATCAGCGGTGAGCCGGCTCCCAACGTGACGGCCAAGGACTACATGCTGGAGATCCTCCGGCACCCCTACATCAAGGACGGCCACGCCATCGGCCAGATCATCGAGTACGCGGGACCGGCGGTGGAGGCGCTGAGCGTGGACGAGCGCGCCACCATGACCAACATGGCCGCCGAGGTGGGCGCCTTTACCGGTGTCATCGCCGCCGATGCCAAGTCCGTCGAGTTCCTCGTGAGCGAGCGGGGCATGGACCGGGCCCGTGCCGAGGCGCTGGTGGAAGGGATGCAGTCCGACGAGGGCGCCGAATACGTGAAGGTCATCGAGATCGACGCCTCCACCATCAAGCCCATGGCGGCGCTCCCCAACGACCCGGGCAACGGCGTCTTCATAGACGATCTGGCGGCCGAGCGCGTGCGCATCGATATCGCGTACGCCGGCTCGTGCACCGCCGGGAAGAAAGAGGACATGGACATGTACGCCCGGGTCTTCGCGGAGATGGAGGACCAGGGGCTGAAGGTCCACCCCGACGTGCGCTGCTACATCCAATGCGGCTCCATCGAGGTGC
Source organism: Gemmatimonadota bacterium (assembly GCA_050114675.1). Lineage (GTDB taxonomy): Bacteria > Gemmatimonadota > Gemmatimonadetes > Longimicrobiales > Gaopeijiaceae > SZUA-318. Next base: position 8,128 of record JASFRY010000086.1, read on the forward strand.
GGGAGTACTGCCGGGAGAGGGGCTATCTGGACCTCTTCGAGCGCATGGGTGCCGCGTTCATCGAGCCCGGCTGCGGCGCCTGCATCAACGCGGGGCCCGGCGTGACGGCCTCGCCCGACGAGGTGTCCATCTCCAGCCAGAACCGCAACTTCCCCGGCCGCTCGGGACCCGGAAACCTCTACCTGGCGTCGCCCTACTCGGTGGCGGCGTCGGCGGTCGCCGGCTACGTGACCCAGTGGGTGCCGGGACAGACGGTGGAGCCGGCCGCGCCCCGGAAGCTGGCGGTGGTGTAGGCCAGGGCTCCCTGCGGGTGCCACCGGAAGCCGGCAGACCGGGCGGCGCTCAGGGCCGATACGGGGGGAGGGTCGACGAAACGGCGAACGCGGCACCACACCGCGGTGTATGGAAGGCTCGCCTCGTCCATCCCCCTTCCCGCGAGTCACCATGCCGCGTGTACTCCCACGGCCCGGCGCCCTCCTTCTCACGCTCATGGCGTTCGGGGCGGGGCTCCTTCCACCCTCGCCCGCTCGTGCTTCGGTCCCGCCATCCTCCACCCTCGCCTCCGACTCCTCCGATCTCGTCAAGGAGGCCCGCAAGCGTCAGGCCGACTTCGAGACCTTCCGCGAGCGCAACATTCCCGTGGTCCGCGAGGGTCCCGGGCGCCGCTGCGATCAGAGGATCCTGCGCATCTGCATCTGGTTCGGAGGGGAGGAGGAAGAGCGCTTCCCACCCGAGTCGGAGGAGGTGTCGTTGGCGCGGAACGAGCTCATCAACATGCTCGCCGACGCCGCCCAGAAGATCCACGATCCATGGATCATGGGACAGCTGGTGCAGTACGTGGCGCAGGCGGGGCGCTACGCCGACGCAGAGAAGGTGGCGCGCAAGTGCGAGCTCACCGAGTCATGGTGGTGCTCGGCCCTCCTGGGGTACGCGCTTCACCTCGAAGGACAAGAGGTGGCCTCGGAAGAGGCCTTCCGGAAAGCCCTGGCGACGCTGCCCGACGACAAGGACCTGCGCGAGCGGTGGCTCACGCCCCTCTACATCTTCACCCCCGGCGCCGAGAAGGACTTCAAGCACCTCGAGCCCGACGAGCAGAGCCGGGAATGGGACCTATTCTGGCGCCTGTCCGACCCCCTCTACCTGGTGGAGGGGAACGATCGCTTCACCGATCACTACGCCCGCTGGGTGGAGGTGGAGAACCAGCGGGACGCACAGAACCCGGAGGGGATGCCCTGGGGCGAGGATCTGGACGAGACCCTGGTGCGCTACGGGAGGAACACGGGGTGGAGCCGGGTCTTCTCCCCGGAGCAGACCGCCCGGCAGGGGTTTCGGGGAAGGCTCGTGGACACCCGGCAGGTCGTGGGACACCACGCCCCCCACAGCCGTGGATACCTCTTCCCCGAGCAGTTCCTGAAGTCTCCCTCGGACATCCCGCCCGAGAGCTGGATCACGGCGCCCCGGGAGTCGAGGACCTGGTACGCGCCGCCCTATGCTCCCGACTTCAGGGGCCTGGAGTCGCAGGTTGGGCGCTTCCGGCGGACCGACCGCATGCTGGTGGTGGGCGCCTACCGGCCCGCGCCTCCGACGCTGGACACCACCGGGACAGTGGCTCCCTCACCGTACGGCGGGAGGGAGGCGCCCCCGGCGGAAGGGCCGGTCCAGTCCGGGCTCTTCCTGGTCCCCCTGGACGGCGGGCCCACCGTCGACACCCTGGGCGCGTCGGCAGACGGGGTGTTCACCCTGACGGCCGCCCCGGGGCAGTACGTGACCAGCCTCGAGGTCTTCGACGCCGCCCATAAGCGCGCCTGGCGGGCACGGCAGGGCGTACGCCAGGACCCCCTCGTGCCGGGAATCGTCGCGGTCTCCGACCTCATGCTCCTGGAGCCGGGGGCGCCGGTACCCGGGAGCCTCGAAGAGGCCATCCCCCACATCCGCCGGGACGTGCGCGTCCACCGGGGCGAGCGCTTCCGGGTCGTATGGGAGGTGTACGGGTTGGGGGTGCAGGACCCGGCCCAGGTGACCCTGGGGTTCACCGAGGGCCGTCCCGGCTTCCTCCAGCGCGTGGGCAAGTTCCTCGGCGTCATCCAGCCGTCCCAGCCCGTGGAGGTGTCCTTCTCCGAGACGAATCCCAACGCGGAGCAGACGCTCTTCCGTACCATGGAGATCGAGCTCCCCGACCTGGATCCCGGCGACTACACCCTCCACCTGCGCCTTGATCTCCCGGGGCGGGGCCCTGCCATCACGAGCCGGCCCATCATCGTGGAGCCGTAACCCTGACGCACGACGGCCGGCGCCGGACGCGATGCCCCAGGGGACATTCGCCCGACCACCGGCCGTCGCCACCCTCGCTACGCTCCCCTCGCCACGGGCAGGCCCTCCTGGGCGCCTGCCGCCGGAACCGGCAGCGGCAGAATCCCCTCACTGGACGCCGCCGCGGGAAGGAAGGGCACCCACTTCATCACCGAGGCCATCTCCTCCCGACTCCGCACCTGAGCCCGGAGCGCCAGGTACCGGCGGTTCACGATGAGGGCGGGCATGGCCTTGACGCCCGACGGCGTCACCTGCTGCGGGGACGAGACCGCCACGAACCGGTGGCTCTCCTCGGGCGCCGTGGCGGGGATCTCGTGGGACCGGCCATGGATGAGGTGTCCGTCCACCGTCCGGTAGAGGTGGTGCCGAAGCGGCCCGGCCCCGGCCCGGAAGTCGGGGATCAGCGTAGGGTTCTGGAGCCGGAAGTCGAAGGCTACCTCGATGCGCGCCGGGTCCAGGGTGACGGGACTCTTGCGCAGCCCCGCCCGCAACCGCTTCAGGAAGAACGGAATGCTCTGGTCGTAGGGCGGGAGGATCGCCGTGAGCGCACCGGCTTCGTCCACGGACCTGGGGCTGGGAAGTGCCGAAAGGTATGTGGAGAGGGACTCCCGCGCGTACGCGATCCCGGGCAGGTCCAGGTGTTGAAAGCGCAGGAGCGCCAGCACCACCACGGGACATCCGGCCAGGCGGAGGCCCACCAGCTCCCAGAAGTGCTGACCGTCTTCGGCACCGAGATAGACGCTGTCGGGCGAGGGATCGACGA
>JASFRY010000087.1:0-11168 GCA_050114675.1 Gemmatimonadota bacterium
AACTGGCTCACCATCACCAAGCTCCTGGTGCTGGGCATCTTCGTCATGTACGGGATGAAGAAGGTCTTCGGCGCGCCGGAGGCGGCTGCGGACAACTTCACGCCCTTCTTCCCCATGGGAAGTGGCGGCGTCATCGTCGCCATGGGGCTCACCTTCATCGCCTTCGAGGGCTACGACCTCATCGCCACCGTGGCCGAGGAGATCAAGGAGCCCGAGAAGAACATCCCCAAGGCCACCTTCATCGCCCTGAGCGTCACGGTGGTCATGTACCTCCTCATCCTGTTCGTGTCCCTGGGGGCGCTCACCCCCGAGCACGGCACGTCGTGGGAGTTCCTGGGACAGTACGGTGAGACGGCCATCGTGCGGGCGGCGGAGGACTTCATGCCTGCCTTCGGCGTGGCGCTCATCGTCTTCGGAGGCCTGCTGTCCACCACTTCGGCGCTGAACGCCACGGTCATGGCCTCGTCCCGGGTGGCCTTCTCCATGGCCCGGGACAATTGGCTACCCCGGGAGATGTCCATTATCCACCCGGTCCGCCGGACCCCTCACGTGGCCATCATCGTGACGGGCGTCCTCCTCCTGGTCATGGCGCTTACCCTGCCCATCGAGGCGGTGGGGTCCGCGGCGAGCCTCATTTTCCTCCTCACCTTCGCCCTGGTGAACCTCTCGGTCATCGCCCTGCGCAGGAAGGCGCCGGAGATACCCCGACGGTACCGGGTGCCCTTCTATCCCTTCACCCCCATCCTGGGGATCGTCCTCAACGTCTTCCTGGCACTCTACCAGTTCACGTTCCAGCCCTTGGCCTGGTACGTGACCGCGGGGTGGATCATCCTGGGCCTGCTGGTCTACTTCGGCCACTTCGAGAAGCTGGCGGCGGGCGCCGAGCCTCAGGTGCTCATCCCCAGCGAGCACCCCCTGGAGCAAGCGCCAGGCCTGTCGGTGGTGGTGCCGCTGCACAACCCCGACAACGTCGGGACCCTACTGGACTTCGCTTGGCCCATCGCGAAGCTCCGGGGTCGGCGCCTGGTGGCGGTGACGGTGGTGCAGGTGCCCCGGCAGCTCCCCATCTACCAGGGGATGCGCTTCGTGCAGCACCGCGAGGGTCTCCTCCGGCGGGCCCGGGAGTGGGCCGCAGATCGGGGGGTGGAACTGGAGACCGACGTCGCCCTGGCCCACAACGTCCAACAGGGTATTCTGGGCGTGGCAGAGCGCCAGCAAGCCGACGTGCTGCTCATGGGCTGGAAGGGCTTCACCAACACCCGTGAGCGCATCTTCGGCGAGGTCACCGACCAGGTGATCCGTCACGCCCCCTGCGATCTCATGGTCCTCAAGATCGCCGAGCAGAGGGAGTTCAGGCGGGTCCTCTTCCCCACGGCGGGAGGTCCCCACGCCCGCCTGGCTGCAGAGTTCCTGAACGCCCTGGCCGAGGCCTGGGGAATGACGGTGACGGCGACGTACGTGGTGCCTCCCGATGCACCTGCGCAGCAGCGCAGGGAAGCCGAGCAGTGGATCGACAAGACGCTGACGCTGGTGGACTCCGCGCTGCCTGTGGAGCGGAGACTGGTGGAGGCCAATTCCGCCGCCGGGGGGATCACCAAGGCGAGCCGCGACGTGGACCTGGTCATCATCGGCGCGGCCAAGGAGCCCCTCTTCCATCAGATGCTCCTGGGCGAGATCCCCGAGAAGGTGGCGCGCTACTCTCCGGCGTCGGTCCTGGTGGTGAAGCGGTATGAGGGCATCGCTCGATCTTTGATCAAGGACCTCATGGGGTAGCCGAGCGGACCGGCGAGGCAGCTCCCTTGCTCCCCACCGTGCATTGGGTGGCGATTCCCCTGACGGCCGTGCGGTTGAGCCGCCCGAGCAGGGCGAAGTGATCACCCGATGCACTTTTCGCTACCCACACCCCGCCGACGTCGACGACAGCCTTGAAGCTCGACGGATCCTCGACGAGCGCCAATGCCATGGCCTGGCTCATGGGCGCGATGCGGCCGAATTGGAGCACCGAGGCAGCTTTCTCCGCCACGGCATGGGCCTCAGAGTCCTCACCGGCGTGAGCCGCCATTTGAGCATGCCACCAGGTCGCCTGGCCCGAAGCCGTCTGGTGGAAAGCGTCCTCCCGGCGGGCCTCGGTGGCTTCGGGGGCGTTCCTCCCCACGGCTGCCGAGGCGGACCGTTTATCCTCCCGCGCCCCAGCCGCCCAGCGAGAACCAGAGGTAGAAGCCCTCGATCCCCAGGTCCGGACCGCCTGTCGCGTCTGATAGGCCGCCCAGGGTCCAGGAGGCGCGGGCGGGAGCGAGCATATATCCGGCCTCCACGCCCAACAGGATCCCGGCGGCGTGTGCGTCGCCGCCCGTGGTCCGGATCCGGAGCTCCAGGCCGACCCCCACATCGAGCACAGGGTGGACGCCGGTGGAAAGAGTGGCGCTCTGAGCCGGGTCCCGGAGCACGTGGTCGAACGTCACGTCGCCGGGCGTGGCGATTCTCAGCCAGAGGGCCCCGGCGCCGGCACCCAGGGTCGGATAGACGGTCACGCCGCCCACCGGCGGGATCACGTACCGCGCCCGGGCCAACCCGTACCCTCCCCTGAGCGAAACTCGGCGGACCCGGGAGCCGGCGGACGGATCTAGGCCTCCATGGAGCTCCAGCCCCAGGAGAACGTCGCCCACCCTTCCGTAGCCGCCGCCGCCCCAGACCGGGACGTTGGCGTCGAGACCGGGTAGGCCGGCGGACCCAAGGCGCGCGTTCACGTCGTCCAGGTCCAGATGGAGAACGCCCGCCCGGAAGGCCCCGAACCCCTCGACACGCCGACCGTCGCTCTCCGGTGGCATACTCTGTGCGCCCGCCGGCCCGGCCAGAACGACACAGGCGACGGCTCCGAGGAGCGCTGCGCGTGCGGTGCGTACGAGACGTTCTCCCCGAGTCGTCATCATCCATATCTCAGTCAGAAATGATACGAGAGGCTCAGGGTCGTACCGAGGGGGGGCATGACATCCTCCCATTCCTCGGATCGGACCATGTACGCCCGCAGGCCCAGGTCCATGCGCCCGAGGGACAGGCCCGTGTTCAGGCCCAGCCTGACCGTGCCTGCCGAGTCCCTGTACCAACCGTCCACGGCGTCGGGGTAGTTGGCGAGATACAGAGGTCGGTGCTCGATGTGCGTCAGCACCGACTTGTCGTAGCCGGCCTCGACGGCCGCGAAGGTGCGCCGACCATAGTGGCCCACCAGCACCACCATGTCCGTGCCGAAGCCGTGGGCCGTGAAGTTGGCGTTCTGGGTGCCGCGGACCGAGACGCCCAGGCGCGTCGCCAAGTGGAATGTCCCGGCGCGGACCAGTGACATGGTCGCGGCGGCGTTGGCCCGATAGTCGTGCACGTCCAACTCGGCGACGGGGAGCGCCACCTCCAGGGAGAGTCCCAGGACCCGGTCGCCCACACCGGTCCAGCGGGTGATTCCCACCTCGGTGACCACGGCGGGATCGAGCCCGAACGAGAGGGACACGCCGTAGCTGCTGGGCTTCGCACGCCCGAGGTTCGAGGTCTGTGCGCCGAGCGGTAACGTCGCGCCGGCGGTCGCCACGGCCACGAGGGCGTTGAGTAGGGTCGAGCGCTTCATCGTGCACCTCCTTGGGCCTCGAGCGTGGCCAGGTATTCACGGATCAGGTCGAGCACGTCGTCGGCCTTGGCCCACTGCAGGTCGTGACCGACGCCGGGAACGACGCGCACCTCGGCGTTGGCGTAGTCTCTCATCTGCTCCCGTTGGAACTCCTCGCCCAGGACTTCGTCGAGACCGCTGGCGATGAAGAGCGCGGTGCCCGTGTACGCCGAGAGGTTGTCGGAGAAGTCGTACACGTTGTTGCCGGCGTCGTCCTGCCCATCCTCCTCGATGTAGCGGCTCGCCGCGGCGCCCCAACGCCAGAACAGCTCCGGGTCGTTGTCGATGTCCATGTGGAGCTTGGGCTGGGACTCCCGCCAACCCAGCGCGTGCTGGTAGTCCCAGCGCTCGTGGTCGTCGGGGGTGAAGAACTGGTTGCTCCACGCGTAGTCGTTCAGCCACTCGGCCATGAAGTCGAGGTCTATGTAGTCGGCGTCGATGAGGGCGTCCAACCGCTGGCCGGTGAACGGTCCCGGCTCGATGAGCACGGCGCCCCGAACGCGATCCGGGTACTGGTTGATGAACTCCGTGGCGTACATGCCTCCCCAGGAGTGGCCCACGAGCACCACGGGCTCGTTGGGAGAGAAGTAGTCCGAGAGCGCCAGCAGGTCCGCCATGTAGAGGTCGATGCTGATCTCGTCCTTGTCGTGGCGACGCGAGAGCCCTGCGCTGCGCTGGTCCCAGAGGATGACGCGGTACGAAGCGGTGAGCGGCTCTCCGCCGCGAGCGTCGAGCAGGCGGGTCAGGGCGCGATAGTCGCCGCCCGGGCCTCCGTGCAGGAACACGATCACCGGCGCACCCGGATCGCCGAGGGCCTCCAGGTGGAACAGGCTTCCGTTGAGGGCCAACGCCGGAAGCGCGGGATCCTCGTCGACGGTCCGGGGGACCAGGTTCCCCGGGTCGCCGGGGCTCAGGATGTCGCCACAACCACCCGCCAGCAGGAGCGGCACGAGCGCCGCCGCACGAGCGACGCGCCCCAAGGGGTGTCTATTCGGATTCATGGGTCTTCCTCGCAAGAGCGACACCGGTCCACCCGTGCCCGCGTGGCACGTGGGGTCACGGATCGGCTACTTTGCCTTACCGGGAAGGAGGGCGAGCCGAATTGACTCGCCGTGCCGACTTCTTGACACTTGGCGCCATATGTCCGAGGCACCCCCTTCGATCGCAGCCACGAGCACCCAGGCGATGGTTCGTGCCGCGGAAAGCCGCGGATACCCCACGGCGGATCTCCTCGAGGATGTGGGCCTTACGCGCGCGCTCCTCGACGACCCGGATGCGCGTCTCGACGGCGCGGTGGTCATGCGGCTCTGGGAGGCGTTGCGCGAGCGGACGGCCGATCCGGGGCTCCAGCTCTCGGCGCCTCTGGCGCTCCCGTTCGGGGCCTACCGGGTCATCGACTACCTGGTGGCAGCCTCCGCCACGGTGGGCGACGGGGTGCGTCGGTTCTCGCGCTTCTTCGGGCTGGTTGCCGACGCCGTGGTGCTCACCATCGACGAGCTTCCGGGAGAGCACCGGCTCCACCTCGGGACGGCGGACGCGGGTGCGGTCCCCCCGGTGTACGTGGACTACATCTTCGCGGCCCTCGTTCGCCGCATCCGCATGCGGATCCGCCCCGACCTCCGGGTCCTCCGGGTCGAGCTACGCCGGCCGGAGCCCCTCGATCCCGTGCCATACCAGGAGGCGTTTCTCGCACCGGTGCGGTTCGGCCGTGCATCCGACGCGCTGCACTTCGACGATGACGAATGGAGTTCCACCACGGTGGACGCCGACGAGGCGCTCGCGCGGCTCCTGGAGGAGCACGCGCGGATCCTGGAGAACCGGATCCCGCATCCGAGGTCCGCGTTCCGGACCGAGGTGGAGCAGGCCATCGCCTCCTCCCTTCCGGACCGGCCGTCGGTGGCGCGCATCGCACGCGCGCTCCACGTGAGTGTTCGGACCCTGCAACGCAGAATGGAGGCCGATGGCACGACCTTCCGGGATGTGGTGGAGGCGGTCAATGAGCGACTGGCCGTGAGCTACCTCCGGGATCCGAACGTCTCCATCGCGGAGGTCGCATTCCTGCTGGGGTTCAGTGACCCCAGCGCCTTCAACCGGGCCTTCCGCCGGTGGACCGGGGATACGCCCGGGAAGTGGAGGGAAGCCCACCCGGGGATGAGGTAGGTCCCCGGTAAGCTTCCGGTCCCCTGTGGGTAGCGAAAGCCCGTGGGTGGCGAAGACTCCGCCCGCCGCGAGAATTGGTGGCCTTTCACAGCTTCAGCGAAAGCAGTCTTCACCGCTTGTCACCCCTTAACCCGCAGCGTGCCATGGCCCTCGGGCCAACACCGTGGTCGGACTTCCTGGCCTTGCTGCAGCAAGGCGTCTGAGGCGTTCCCCCGCCTGCCCTATCGCGCCCGCCACTACATGTCGTGCGTCACCTTGGGCGGCCACGCCGCCCGAAGCGCGTTGAGGATGGCCAGCACGTCGATGACTTCCTGGGCCAGGGCGCCGTTCACGGGGCTGAGGTTTCCGGTGGCCGCCAGCCCCATACCGATGACGCTCAGCGCCATACCACCGACAGCACTCTGAAGGGCGATACGGCGCATGCGGTCGCTGATGTGCATGAACTCATCGACCTTCTCCAGCGAGTTGCCCATGACCACCACACCGGCGGCTTCCGCCGTCACATCGCTGTTCTCGCCGATGGCCATGCCCACCGTGGCGGCCATCATGGCCGGGGCGTCATTGATGCCATCTCCTACGAAGAGTGTCTTGGCGGCGCCGGTCTCGTGCCGGACGATGGCGAGCTTCTCTTCGGGACTCTTCTGGGCGTGGATCTCGGTGATGCCCACCTCCTCGGCGAGGTAGCGCACCTCCGACTCGCGATCGCCGGACACGATCATGACGCGTTCGATACGGTGCTTCGGCCGCAGGTGGTCCACGAAGGTGCGGCTCTCGGCCTTGGGTGCGTCACGGAAGCGGAAGGTAGCGGCATAGCGGCCATCCAAGACCACGGCGCACTCCAGCCCTCCGCCGGGCGGGGGCAGGTGCTGGATACCGTCCGGTCGCTCCGCCTCGACACCTCCGCGGCTCGTGATCTGCAGACGGTGGCCGGCAACACTTCCCCGCAGACCCTGCCCGGGCGCTTCGTTCACTTCGGAGGCCTCGGGAAGGGCGAGCCCCTTGGCTTCCGCCGCCGCCACGATGGCGCGTGCCAGGGGATGCTTGGAGTAACGCTCCACGCTGGCTACCAGGGCCAGGACATCTTTCTGGCCGAACTCCGGCGCCACGATCTCCTCGGTGAGCTCTGGGGCCCCATAGGTCAGGGTACCGGTCTTGTCGAAGATGGCCGTGCGACACGATGCGATCTGCTCGAGTACCACGGGCCGCTTGACGATGATGGCCCGACGGGCGCAAAGAGAAATGGAGCCGATGATGGCGATGGGGATGCCGATGAGCAGTGGGCACGGCGTGGCGATGACCAGCACCGCCAGGAAGCGCACCGACTCCCCGCTCATGAGCCACGCCAACAGCGCGATGGCGAGGGCGATGGGGGTGTAGACGGCGCCCAGTTGATCGCCCAGGCGTCGCAGTTGAGGACGCCCCGCTTCGGACTCCCGCATGACCTCCATGATCTTGGCGTAGCGGGAATCCTCGGCGCGGTTGGTTGCGCGGATGGTGAGAGCCGAGTGGCCGTTGATGGCGCCCGAGATCACCGGCGAGCCGGCGGTCTTGGTCATTTCGAAGGGCTCGCCTGTAAGGTAGGACTCGTCCATGACCCCGTGCCCCTCCATGACCACACCGTCCACCGGGCAGATCTCGTGGGGATGGATGAGCAGGGTGTCGCCTACGGCCACATCCTCCAGCGCCACGTCCTCCATTCTGGGGCCGCGCTTCCGGTGGGCGATGGAGGGAAGGCGCTTGGCCAGGGCCGCCAACACCGACGAGGCGCTCCGCAGGGCGTACCGCTCCAGAGCCTCACCCCCCGACAGCATGAGGACGATGATGGAGCCTGCCAGATACTCGCCCAGCAGGATGGAAGTGACGATGGAGATGCCGCCGAGGAGATCCGAGCCGAACTCCCGCTTCAGCAGCTTCTCCAGGAGTTCCAGAACCAAGGGGGTCCCGGTCGCCAGCGTGACGTAGAGGGGAACCCGGTACGTGCTCTCAGGCACGTGGACGGCGAACCGGAGCACCAGGTGCAGCAGGATGCCCGCCAGGGAGACCGCCGCGATGAGGGTCGTCCTGTGATGCCAGATTGCGGACGGCGAATACCAGGGCCGTGTCCGGGCCTTGTCCCCCGTTTCCGACTGGTTCGCGTCCGCGAGCACGGTGCTCATCCTCTGTGATTCCCCCGCGTCCCGTGGCCCCATCCGGCACGTCGTCGTCGCGCGTGTCAGCACATGGGACGGCCGGGGGGAGGCCGAGCCGTTCATGAGCGAGACCAGACGGTAGAGCGCCAGGAGGCAATCAACAAGATTTCGGGGGTTCGCATGTCGAGGGCACGGGACGCTTCGCGCGGGTACCCACGCCTCCCGCCGCCTCCACAGAACCCCCCGAGATCGTAGACACAAACAGGCTCCACGACCGATGATGGTCGCAGAGCCTGTCTGTTGAAGTGGAGGCGGCAGGAGTCGAACCGGTGTCGGCGTGAGGGGGCCGATCCGGCGATGTCGCCACTGCCGCAAGGGATCTGAGGCGTATCGGCCGCAAGGGTGTGGGATTCTCGAGTGGCCTTCTCCCTGCCCGCTTTCGTCGCCGACTTCACAATCCACGCTCAGTGTCTCCATGGGGTCGACCCTCGACGCACGGAGGGACCGTCACGGGGAAGCTCACGTGGGCCAAACCGGTATCAGTCGCATCCATCCCCCACACGAGGGCGCTCATGCCTGCGGCGCCGCTGATGGACAGATTCTCGTCCATCCGCCGCGTCCACGCCGCGGTCATGGAAACGTCCAGGATCCCGCTGCTGGCGTCGGACAGCGTGCGGCCCGCACCCTGCGCGGAGAGCGAGAAGCGGGTGCGGGCATCGTCGCGGCCGAACCGGTGCGCGTACCGTCCACCATAGAGGGTGGAGGTGCTCGTCCCGATGCCGTCGGTGGTCAGCACGTGGAATAGAAGCTCAGGTGGTTGTCCCCTATGAAGGGCACGCCCAGCGTCGACTGGGCGGCGGCCGTGGAAGCAGCGGCTCCCAGGCCGAACACCGCCATTAGCGCTGCGGTGCGCAGGCGCCCCAGAATCTCTCGTTGCGTCGTCATCACATCTTCCCCGATCCGGGCCCCTGCCCGGGTGTGGGTTCCTCTATCCTGGCCACGACACGTTGTCGTCGAGAGAGGTGCCAGAGAACGTCGCCGATGGGCTCACGTGGCGAGGACGGCTCGGGGCCGCGTGGCACTTGCGCGACGAGGCGACGTGGATCCGAGGTTTTCTTTTTTCGTGCGTTCTGACCTCCGAGCCCCTACTCTGTGCTGACGGTCCACCGGCCTGCCCGGGCGACCCAGTGATGTCCTCCACCTGCCGCCGCTCACCCGGCGAGGAGCTCGCATGCCGAAGTACGCGCTCACCGTCAACGGCACCCGCCACGAAGTCGAGACTCCCCCCGACATGCCCCTGCTCTGGGTCATCCGGGACATCCTCGGGATGACCGGAACCAAGTACGGCTGCGGGAGGAGCCTGTGCGGGGCATGCACGATCCACCTCAACGGGGCGCCGGTGCGGTCGTGCACGACACGCATGTCCCGGGCAGCCGACGGAGACGTCGTCACCATCGAGGGACTGGGCCAGGCCAGGCTCACGGCGCTCCAGACCGCCTGGATGGAGCTGGACGTCCCCCAGTGCGGCTACTGCCAGTCAGGGCAGCTCATGGCCGCCGCCGCCCTCCTGGCCCGGAACCCGAATCCGAGCGACGCCGACATCGACGACGCCATGGAGCGCAACATCTGCCGGTGCGGCACCTATCAGCGCATCAGGGCCGCCATCCACCGCGCCGTGCAGGAGGGCTGAGCCATGTCCATCCTCATAGACAACGTCTCGCGCCGCGACGCCCTCAAGACCATGGGCATCACCGCCGGCTTCGTACTCTCTGCCTCGGTCGTTCCCCGCGGGCTGCGCGCCCTGCTGATGGGCGATGCCACCGGCGACCTCGAGCCTTCCGTCTACCTGGCCATCCAGGAAGACGGCACGGTTCGGGTCTACGTCCATCGCGTGGAGATGGGCCAGGGCTCCCGAACCGGCCTCACGCAGATCATCGCCGACGAGCTGGAGGCCGACTGGAAGCGGCTGCGGGTGATGCCGGCGTACGGGGACAAGAAGTTCGGGAGCCAGAACACCGACGGTTCCTCGTCCATTCGCCAGTTCTACGACGCGTTCCGCACGGCCGGCGCCACCGCGCGCACCATGCTGGAGCGGGCTGCCGCGGCCCGCTGGGGCGTGGACCCGTCGCAGGTGGAAGCGCGCAACCACCTGGTTCGCAACAAGGTGTCGGGCGCCACGCTGGACTACGGCGCCCTCGTGGCCGCAGCCCAGGCCCTGCCGGTCCCGGCCCCCGAGTCGCTCCACCTCAAGTCCAAGGCCGACTTCCGATACATCGGCAAGCCGGTGAAGAACGTCTACGCCGAGGAGTTCGTCACCGGGAGGGCCATGTTCGGCCAGGATATCATGCGCCCAGGGATGGTCTTCGCCGTGGCGGCCCGACCCCCTGTAGTGGGCGGCAAGGTCACCGGGTACGACAAGGCCGCGGCTATGGCCGTGGACGGCGTCATCGACGTGGTGGAGCTGCCGGTCTACGCGTTCCCTATGGGCTTCCAGCCCCTGGGCGGCGTGGCCGTGGTGGCCACCAACACGTGGGCGGCCATGCAGGGCCGCAACGCGCTCAAGGCCACCTTCGACGAAGGCCCACGCAACGGCTCGTACGACACCCTCGACTACGAGAAGGTGCTCTGGGCGGCCATCGACGCCGGCGGCAGGGAGACGTACGCCCGGGGTGACGTGGAGGCGGCCCTCGCATCGTCGGCCAGGCGGCTCAAAGCAGACTACTTCGTGCCCCACCAGCACCACATTCCCATGGAGCCGCCTGCGGCCGTGGCAGAGTGGGACGGTGGGAAGCTCAGCATCTGGACGTCGTGCCAGGACCCGCAGGCCGTCCAGACCACGACTGCGCCCTTTGTCGGCGTTGCCGCGGAAGATATCTACGTCGAGACCACGCTCCTCGGCGGCGCGTTCGGCCGGAAGTCGAAGCCCGACTTCGCGGTGGAGGCGGCCGTGATCGCCAAGGCAGTCGGCAAGCCGGTGAAGATGGTGTGGGCCAGAGAGGACGACGTCCACCACGGTTTCTACCACGCCATTTCGGCCCAGCGTGTCGAAGTGGGCCTGGACGTGTCCGGCAAGATCGAGGCATGGGACCACCGGGCGGCCTATCCCTCGCTCATGGAGGTGGCGGGCGGCGGCGAGCAGCCGGGCGCCGTCGATTTCGAGTTGGGTCCGTTGGTGGATCAACCCCTGTCGGTGCCGGCGTTTCGCGCCCGTTCCGGGGACGCACCGG
>JASFRY010000088.1:0-11096 GCA_050114675.1 Gemmatimonadota bacterium
ACGCGACGTTGCTTCCGGGCGCCGGGGCGGCCCACTCCAGCTCGGGCCGGTCCTCGACGAAGCGCCGCAGCATGGCGCTCTGGGGCTCGAGGATGTTCCGGGCCCTCAGGAGGAGGCGGTCGATATGCTGAAAGGCCAGGACACCCAGAAGCTCCGAGGGCGCGGCACCTGAGCCGTCCACGATGTCCCGGACCCTCCGGATACGCTGGATCGTCACCGGATCCGCGAGCACCCATCCCATCCTCAGGCCGGAGAGCCCGAAGGACTTGGTGAGGCTGTTCACCGAGACGAAGGTGTCACCGCGCGCCGCCGCAGGAGTCGCGTCCACGCCCGGCACCGCCTCGAGGTACACCTCGTCGACGAGCACCTTGGCGCCGATGGCCCGGGCCATGTCCCCGACCTCCATGAGCGTCCGCGGGTCGGTGTAGATCCCCGTGGGATTGTGGAGGTTGGTGAGCATGATCACCCGCGTCTCGGGTGTCAGCGCCCGGGCGATGCGGTCGGGCTCGATCTCGAAACCGCCTTCCCACGTGCGGTCGAAGGTCGCGACCTGGGCCCCCAGAAAGCGCGCCGCGCCCATCATGGGGTCGTAGCCGGGCCACTCCGCGAGAATCGTGTCCCCCGCTCTCACGACGGCGCCCAGGGCGAGGAAGGCGGCACCGGCAGCTCCGGGGGCGGTGGCTACGCGGTCCGGGCCCACACCGTAGCGGTGGGCGATGGCGTCCACGAGGGGTCGGTAGCCCTCGTCGGTGTCGGCGAAGATCTCCAGGGAATCGCGGGCGCCTGGAAGGTCGTCCAGCGTGCAATGCAGGAGGTTGCTCCCCCGGAGGTCGAAGCGCGCGGGCGGATGGTGCTTCGCCCACGTCATGTACGGAGCCCAGCTCTCGGGCCAGGGCGCTGAGGTCATCTGGGTCACTGGCGCGTGCGAAGACCGTCCGGAAGGTGGAGGGCCTCATGGTAGCATGCCGCGGGTTTCGGCGCACCAGCGATGGGCCGTATCTTGGCCGGCCCGACCCCGAAGCCCAGGAGTCCCATGCACGCCATCCAAAGACCCGGTCGGCTGGTGTTCGCCACCGTCGCGCTCCTCGCCGCATGCGGGCGCGGCGGGCCCGCCCGCGACGAGATTCTCTGGGACACCTGGGGCGTGCCCCACATCTACGGCACGTCGGATCAGGCCGTCTTCCGGGGCCAGGGGTGGGCCCAGATGGCGAGCCACGGCGACCTCATCCTGCGGCTCTACGGCCAGGCCCGGGGACGGGCCGCCGAGTACTGGGGAGAGGACTACCTGGCATCGGATCGCTGGGTGCGCACCGTGGGGATCCCCCAACGGGGCGAGGCGTGGATGACGGCCCAGAGCCCGGCGTTCCGTGCCAACCTCGAGGCCTTCGCGCGAGGCATCAACGACTACGCCGCCGCACACCCCGAGGCCCTGGACGAGGACGTGAAGGTGGTGCTCCCCGTGACGGCGGCCGACGTCATGGCCCACGGGAACAGGGTGATCCATTTCACCTTCGTGACCAACCAGGGAGTCGTGCGCCAGGCTCGCCAGGCCCTGGCCGACCGGGTAGCCGTGGGGCCCGAGGCTCTGGAGCGGCCCGCGGAGATCGGCTCGAACGCGTGGGCCATAGGGCCTTCGCGGTCCGCCACGGGAAACGCCATGCTCGTGGCCAACCCCCATCTTCCCTGGGGTGATCTCTTCCTCTTCTGGGAGAGCCAGCTCGTCGGCCCGTCGGCCGACATCTACGGGGCGACGCTGGTGGGAGTGCCGGGGATCGCCATCGGGTTCAACGACCATCTGGGATGGACCCACACCGTGAACACGTACGACGGCGCCGACCTCTTCGTCGTGACCAAGGAAGGGGACGGGTACCGGTTCGGCGACGGAGTGCGCCCGTTCGAGACGCGGGACGAGGTCGTGCGTATCCGGACCGCCGACGGTGGCACGCGCGAGGACACGTTGACCATCCGGGCCACCGTCCACGGCCCGGTCATCGCCGAAGACGCCCAACGGGCGGTAGCGCTCCGGGTGGCGGGCCTGGACCGGGCCGGTGCCACCGAGGAGTGGTGGGACATGGGCCGGGCCCGGGACCTCAACGAGTTCGAGGCTGCCCTGAAGCAGCTCCAGAACCCCATGTTCAACGTCCTGTACGCCGACGTCGACGGCCACGTGCTCTATCTGTACAACGGCGTCGTGCCCCGGCGCTCCGAAGGGGACGTGGCCATGTGGCGCGGCGCGGTGGACGGCAGCACCCCCGGCACCCTGTGGCAGGACTATCTGGGCTACGGGCAGCTCCCGCGCCTCGAGGACCCCGCCACCGGGTGGCTCCAGAACGCCAATGATCCGCCGTGGACATCCACCATTCCCCAGGAGCTGGACCCCGCGGCGTACCCCGCGTACCTGGCTCCCCGGGGAATGGCGTTCAGGCCCCAGCGCTCGGCCCTCATGCTCATGGCCGACTCGTCCCTGACCTTCGACGAGCTCGTCGCGGACAAGCACTCGACCCGTATGGCGGCGGCGGACCGCCTCCTGGACGATCTCCTTCCCGCGGCGCGGGCGTCGAGCGACGCCGACGTCCGGCGGGCCGCAGACGTCCTGGACGCGTGGGACCGCACCGCCGACGCCGACAGCCGCGGCGGCGTGCTTTTCGAGGCCTGGCTCAGGCGCTTCCCCTCCGAAGGGGGCGGCTGGGCCACGCCGTGGAGTCCCGAGGAGCCCGTCTCCACCCCGGACGGTCTCGCCGACCCGGCCGCCGCCGTTCGCCTCCTTGGTGACGTGGCCCGCAATGTCACCGCCGACTACGGTGCCATGGACGTTCCCTGGGGCCAGATCCACCACGCCCGGGTCGGAGACCACGAGGTGCCCGCCAGTGGGGCGACCGGCGACCCGGACGGCGTCTTCCGCGTGGCCAACTACCGCCAGGACGAGCAGGGGCGGCGCTGGGTCGTGCAGGGGGACAGCTACTACGAAGTGCTGGAGTTCGGCCGCCAGGGCGTGAAGGCGCGGGTCCTTCTCGCGTACGGCAACGCCAGCCAGGCCGGATCTGCCCACGTCGGCGACCAGTTGGAGCTCTACGGCCGCAAGGAGATGCGGATTCCGTGGCGGACCCGAGCCGACATCGAAGCAAACCTCGAATCCCGAACCGACCTGAGCAGCCCGGAGGCTGGAAGATGAAGAGACTCCTGTTCGCGACGCTGGCCCTCACCATGGCGGCGTCCCCCCTCGCCGCCCAGAACACACCGCCCCAGGAATACCAGGACCTTGCCAGGTCCATCTTCAAGGAGCTCATCGAGATCAACACCACCAACTCGGTGGGGGACAACACGGAGGCGGCCCGGGCCATGGCCAAGCGCCTTCTGGACGCCGGATTCCCCCAGGAGGACGTCCATGTGGTGGTGCCCGCCGACGCGCCGAAGAAGGGCAACCTGGTGGCCCGGCTCCGGGGGAGGGACAGCGGGAAGAAGCCCGTCCTCCTCCTGGCGCACATCGATGTGGTGGAGGCCGACCCCGCCGACTGGAGCCCGGACATCAAGCCGTTCACGTTCATGGAACGCGACGGCTACTACTACGGCCGGGGCATCACCGACAACAAGGACGAGGCGAGCATCGACATCGCCAACCTGATCCGCATGAAGAAGGAAGGCTTCGTGCCGGACCGGGATATCATCGTGGCCCTCACCGCCGACGAGGAGGGCGGGCCGCGCAACGGCGTCGACTTCCTCCTCACCGAGCACCGCGACCTCATCGGCGATGCCGCTTTCGCCCTGAATGAGGGAGGTGGGGGCATGTCCAAGGACGGTCGGCGCATCTCCAACAACGTGCAGGCGAGCGAAAAGAAGTACCTCTCCTTCACCTTCGAGGCCACGAATCCCGGCGGGCACTCGTCGCTCCCGGTGAAGAAGAATGCGATCTACGACCTGTCGCAGGCGCTTCTGGCGGTCCAGGGGTACGACTTTCCCGTCATGCTCAACGAGGTGACCACAGCCTTCTTCTCCCGCTCCGCCGACCTGGTGGGCGGCGAGATGGGCGAGGCCATGCGCCGCATCGTCCAGAACCCGGAAGACGCCGGCGCCGCAGCGATCCTGGCCAAGGAGCCCGGCTACAACTCTCGCCTCCGCACCACGTGCGTGGCCACCATGCTCCAGGGCGGACATGCGCCCAACGCACTGCCTCAGGACGCGAAGGCCACGGTCAACTGCCGGATCCTCCCCGACCACGATCCCGACGTGGTGGCCGCGAAGCTCCGGGAGCTGGCGGCGCCCTACGACGTGACCGTGACACCCCAGGGGGAGGCGCGCCCGAGTCCGCCGTCTCCCCTCACCGACGAGGTGCTGGGACCGATCCAGCGCATCACCGAAGACATGTGGCCCGGGGTCACCGTCCTGCCGGTCATGAGCACCGGCGCCACCGACGGGCTCTACCTGCGGCGCGAAGGGATCCCCGTGTACGGAGTCAGCGGGATCTTCGGCGACATGGACGACGTGCGTGCCCATGGCCAGGACGAGCGCATCCGTATCGAGGACTACGTGCAGGGCCAGGAGTTCCTGTACCGGCTCGTCAAGGCGCTGGCGGGGGGCGGCATCGCCTGACTGGCCTGAACGCGGCCCATCGCCGGTACGGACACGCCCACGGGGAGCTTCCCGCCCCGTGGGCGTCGCTCGTTCCGGCTACTCGGCCCGCATGGCTGCCATGGGGTCCACACGGGTGGCGCGGAGCGCCGGGAGAAGGCTGGCCAGGAGACCCACCAGGAGAAGGACCACGGCTACCGCACCCAGGACTCCGGGATCCCGGGGGCTGACGCCGTACAGCTGGCTTGCCACCACGTCTGAGAGGGCCACGGCTCCCGCGAGGCCCACGAGGAGGCCGGAGCCCACCAGCTTCAGTCCGTCGCGAAGGACCATCCGTCGCACCTTCGACCGGTCCGCACCCAGGGCCATGCGGATCCCCATCTCGGTCCGGCGTTGCGCCACGGCGTAGCTGAGGACGCCATACACGCCCACCGAGGCCAGGACCAGCGCCACGGCGGCGAAGAGCGAGAGAAGAAGGGTGCTGAAGCGGTCCCGGGCCCGTGCGTCACCCACTACGTCCTGGAGCGTGCGGGTGTGGGTGAGCGCCACCTGCCCACTCAGGGCTCCCACCTCCCGACGCACCGCCGGGAGCAGGCCGCGGGGATCGTCCTCGGTGCGGATCACCAGGGTACGCCGCCGAATCGACGACTGGAGTCCGCTGAGGTAGATGGCAGGCTGGCTCTCGGTGCGCAGCCCGTCGTACTTCACGTTCTTCACCACCCCTACGATCTCCGCGTCGCCCCCCTCGACGTCGATGGCGCCCAGCGGGCCGAAGCGATAGCCGATGTCGACGAGCCTGGCACCCAGCGGGCTTCCGTCGGACAAGAACCGACGGACGAAGGCCTCGTTCACAACGGCGACGCCCGCCACGTCGAGGCGGTCCGAGGGCTCCAGGCCGCGCCCTTCCAGGACCGGGGTGCGCAGGGTCTCGAAGAACCCGGGGCTGACCGGACGAAACGCGGCCCGGGTCTCCACGTCGGGAGGAAGCTCCTGCACGTCCATACGGAACGGCTGGACGTAGTCGTGGTCCGTACCCAGGGGCAGGCTGGACGCATCGCCCACGGATACCACGCCCGGGAGCCGAGCAATGCGGCTACGGAGCTGATCATAGAACTCGATGACCGCCGTGTCGTCGGGCGCCACGGAGACCGGCAGGTCCAGCTCCGTGGTCAGGACCCCCTGGGCCCGGAATCCGGGGTCCACGGCGCGCAGGTTGGCGAAGCTCCGCACCAGGAGGCCGGCACCCACCACCACGACCAGGGCCAGGGCGAACTGGCCCGCCACGAAGAGCCCCTGGGTCCGGTGGTTGCCGGCCGAGGCGGTGGTGCGGGCGCCGTCGTGCATGGCCGTGCGGACGTCGGAGGCCAGCAGGCGCAGGATGGGAGCCATTCCGAAGAGGACCCCGGTCAAGATGCCTGCGGCGACCACGCCCAGAAGGACGGGGCCGTTCATGCCGATGGCGTCCTGTCGGGGAAGGGCCACCGGCATGAGCGTCAGGAGCGCACGGACCCCTGCCCATGCCAGGGCGACTCCCGCCACCGAGCCCAGGCCCGACAGGAGCAGGCTCTCGGTGAGGAGCTGGCGCACCAGCCGGCCGCGGCCCGCGCCGAAGGCGGCGCGCACGGCGATCTCACGGGCACGGGCCTCGGACCGGGACAGGAGGAGGTTGGCCACGTTGGCGCACGCGATGAGCAGGACCAGACCCGTGGCGCCGAAGAGGAGCCAGAGGGCCCGGTCGGTGTCCCCCACGATCTCGTCGCGGAGACGCTCCACCCGTACGGTCCACCCGTCGTTGGTGCGGGGATTCTCCTGAGCGATGCGGAGCGCCAGGCCGTTCATGTCGGCCCGTGCCCCGTCCAGGCCGCTGCCCCCCTGGAGCCGTCCCACGGCGCTCATCCAACGAGAGAAGCGGCTCTGGATCTGCATGGGCCACGTCATGTTGATCCAGAGGTCGGCATCGGCAGGGAAGCCCTGGTCTGCGGGTATGATGCCCACGACCTCGGTCGGATTGCCGTCCAGGGTGATGCTGCGACCCACGATGGAGCGGTCGCCCCCGAAGCGCCGGATCCAGAAGCCGTGGCTGAGAATGGCCACCTCGGTGGATCCCGGACCGTCGTCGGGCGTGAAGGTCCTTCCCAGGAGGGCCGAGACACCCAGGACGTCGAAGTAGTCCTCCGTCGTGTAGACGGCTTGCACGCGGGTGGGCTCGCCATCGCTGCCTGTGAGCGTTCTGGCCGTGGGCCAGTAGGCGGCCATCCCCTGGAAGGTGTTGTTCTCGGTGCGCCAGTCGTCGAAGTCCAGGGGGGAGATCATGTACCGCGTCTGGTGCTCGGTCCGGTTCTCCGAGTAGAGGGCGACGAGCTGGTCGGGGTCCTGGAAGGGAAGGGGCTTCAGCAACACCGTCTCCACCACGGTGAAGATGGCCGTGTTCGCGCCGATTCCCAGCGCCAGGGTGACGATGGCCACCAGGCTGAAGAGGGGGTTCTTCACCAGCATCCGGAACGCGTACTTGATGTCGCCCATGCCGTCCTCCACCCATCGGGTTCCCCTGGCCTCCCGGGCCTGCTCCCGGAAGCGCTCCACCCCGCCGAAGCGGGTCAAGGCCCGCCGCCTCGCCTCGCGGCGGGTGAGTCCCTCCGCCTCGAGTCGCCGGGTCTCCATCTCCAGGTGGAAGCGGAGCTCGTCGTCCAGCTCCCGGTCCACCTTGCCGCGGTCCATCAGCCCGCGAAGGCGCAGACGAAAGGCGCGCAGCACGTCTTTCACGATCTCCATCTTCCTCCCCCGCCCATGACCCCGTGTCCCCCGCGTGCCTGCGGCTTCCGGTCCACGCCCGGGGGCTCGACGTCCTTCCCCGACGACGCCGTTACGTGGCGTACAGGATCCGCCGTACGGCTCCCGTGAACATGTCCCACTGCTTCCGCTCCTCCTCGAGCTGGCGCCGTCCCAGCGCGGTGAGCCGATAGAACTTCGCACGCCGGTTGTTCTCGGAGATGCCCCAATCGGATCGGATCCAGCCCTTGTGCTCCAGCCGATGCAGCGCAGGGTACAGGGATCCCTGATTGATGCGCAGCACGTCCCGGGAACGCTCCTGGATGCGCACGGACACGCCCCATCCGTGCATAGGCTCGTCGACGTCGAGGGTCTTGAGGATCAACATCTCCAGCGTGCCCTGGAGGAGATCGGCGCGCGTTTCCGTCATAGCTCGTCCGGTTTTCCTAGACTGTCTACAGGAACACCCTATTCATAGATGATCGAGAGGAGCGAAAGGTTGCATGCCGACGGGCGAGACCGGTGCTCGAGGGGAAGGAGGCGCGTGTCGGGCGGGGCAGGGGACCCTGCGGGCCGGCGATGCCGTCACGCGGGAGCCTTCGTCACTTCTTGCGCATGGGGAACATCCAGCCCCGCATGACGGCCCGAGGCGCCTCCACGATGAGGAAGGCGTCGGGGTTGTCGCGCTGCACCTCTGCGACGTAGGCATCCAGACGGCGTCGCGCGATGGCCGAGTACAGGAGCGTCACGGGTCCTTCCTTTCCCCGGCCATCCACCTCGGTCACGGCGAAGCCGCGGCCCCGGAGCGCCTCGGCCAGCACCTCGGCTCCGGAACGAACGATGGTCTGGATCGTAGCGACGCCCAGAGCCAACCGCTCCTCGATCAGCATGCCGACGTAGTTCCCGGTGGCGAAGCCCGCGGCGTACCCGACGAGGTGCCACGGGCTGGTGAGGTGCTGGACCACCGATGCCACGGCGAAGATCCAGATAGACACCTCGAAGAAGCCGATGAGGGAGGCCACCACCTTGGCGCCACGGACGATGAGGAGCATCCGCACCGTGGCCATGGACACGTCGGTGATGCGCAGAAAGAAGATGAGGATGGGGCCGAAGGGGCCGGCGAGGAGTTCCTGGATCATGGTTGGGTCTGCGTCGCGTGTCGTGGGTCCTGAATGCAAGCACAACAGAGGTCGCGAAGAAAGGCCATGACGCCCCGGCGTCGCGTCGAGGACGGACCCCTGCCTATCTTCCCCAAAACGGAGGCCAGCCCCAAATGTGCCGCTTCACGCTCTACCTCGGGCCCTCGGTAGGGCTCTCGACGCTCCTGACCGAGCCCAAGCACTCTCTGATCCATCAGAGCTACCACTCCGAAGAGCGCTCCGAGCCCCTCAACGGTGACGGATTCGGGATCGGGTGGTATGCCCCCCGCCTCACCAGCGAGCCGGCCCTCTTCCACCAGATCACGCCGGCGTGGAACAGCCGGAATCTGTTCAGCATGGCCAAGGTCATCACCAGTCCCTGCGTCATGGCCCACATCCGGGCTGCCTCGCCCGGGAGCGAGGTGAACCTGGCCAACTGCCACCCCTTCGGATACGGTGGCTACCTGCTCATGCACAACGGGCATGTGGGCTCCTTCCGCAAGATCCGCCGCAAGCTGCTGGCCGGCTTGACCGACGAGGCCTTCGACGTGGTGAGGGGCAGCACCGACACCGAGCATCTCTTCGCCGTGTTCGTGGACGAGGTGATTCGGAACGGTTGTCCGGTGGACCCCGGCGGGAGTGAGGCGTCGACGGGCTCGGGCGCCCGGGAGCTGGCCGCCCGACTCGTGGCGTCCATCCACCGCGTGCTGGCCCTGGTCCACGCCGAAGGTGAGGATCATCCTCCCTCCTTCCTCAACGTCGCGGTGTCCGACGGCCGGCATGCTGCTGTGTGCCGGTTTACGGACCACCCAACCGAGCGCGCCGAATCCCTCTACTTCCTCCATGGTGAGCTGTACGAGCCCGTGGGCCGGAGATTCGCCCAGCGCCGGGCGGACGAGGAGGCCGAAGCCGTGGTCGTGTCGTCGGAGCGGCTCACCGATGACCCCCGGTGGCGCGAGGTGCCTACCGGCGCGGTTCTGGCGCTGGACCTCAAGGCCCCACCCCAGGTGTTCCACCTGGACGGTGAGGGCATGGTGACGTCCTGAGGCAACAAATCCAATCGTGCTCCGGTATTAGGTCCGTTGTCGACCCTCGGACCTCGCCCTTGTCGGCGACCTGCCGCTGCTTCATCCAGCAACGGGCCAGGCGCCAACAAAGCCAGGGGACTGTGGTATTTGAATCACTACGACATCCGATCGAAGGTCGGTCCGCGAAGGGCTTCGTGGGCTTCCTTCGAAGAGTTCGGCTGTTGGGCGAGGAGGATGAGCCGTGAGGAATGGACGGGGTCTCAGGGCCCTGATTGCTGAAGACGAAGAACCGACACGGAAGCTGCTGAGACGCGTTCTCGATGAGGCAGGTGTAGAGGTCGTGGCCGAAACCTCGGCCGGCGATGAGGCGCTGGATCTGATCCACGACAAGCGTCCTGATGTCGCGGTCCTGGACATCGGAAGGGCGGGTTCCGACACCTTCGAGGTGCTGAAGAGCCTGGCCAGGTCGGGCGAAGCCGTCGCGCGACCCATCATCGTGGTGGTCGCCGCGCTGGCCGGGTTCGCACAGGCCCTGAGCGCCGACGACACCGACCGTCTGACGCGTCTTCTCCGAAACGCGGACGGCGTGGAGATCGTCGCCGGGCTCGGGACGAACCATGGGTTCGCCAATGGCAACGGGGGACCGCCGCACCTGTTGTCCTATGCCGAATCGGGTGCCTCCGACACCGAGAAGGAGACGGCTCCACGCTATGTGGAGCGCCTTCTCATCAAGGAGGACGACTGCATCACGTTCCTCCCGGTGAAGGACATCGACTGGGTGGAGTCCGACGGGAACTACGTGCGCATCCACGCCGGGAACGGGAAGAAGGAGTTTCTCGAGCGCCGGACGTTGGGTGACCTTGAGCAGCAGCTCGATCCCAGGCGGTTCCTGCGTATCCATCGCTCCACCATCGTGCACCTGGATCGGGTCGAGAAGCTGGTCCCGTGGTTCAGCGGAGGGTACATCGTCCATCTCCGGTCCGGGCAGGAGCTGAAGCTCAGCCGGGGCTACGCCGCCAAGCTGTTCGATCGGGTAGGCACCAGCCTCTGAGGGACGCGCCACCCTGAGACGACGAGGGCGGTCCCGGGTAGAGTCCCCGTGGACCGCCTCGCCACTCACTCACGGAGAGGCACCCACCTCTCCCGGAGGCGCCGAAGTCGGGCGCCGTCCACTTCAAAGGTGAGGTCCCGGCACCGTCGGGTCAGTTCCTCTGTGGTGAGGTGCGGTCAGCCGTGATCTATGGTTGACACGGGTCCCCCAAGGGTTTGCGCGGCGGGCAGTTGCGGGATCCGGCCCCCGGCGCCCCGCCGAGCAGGGGCACGTCGATGCGTCGACCATCCGTCCCGTCCATCGTCCGTCAATCCCAGACATCGTGCATTGACCACACAGCGGCCCCATGACATCGGCCGACTCCTCTATGCTACTGAGTTGCGGGAGATGTGTGGGGGTGTGGGGAGGCGTGACCCTGAGACTTCCATTTTGGAGGTTCCAATGACCACAAACGAGGTTCGAAAGAACCCGGCCAAGACCGGGCTTTCGCTCATCGCCGCGGCGTTGTTCGTGGTGGGAGCGAGCCTGGGGGCGGCGACGCCG
>JASFRY010000089.1:0-11070 GCA_050114675.1 Gemmatimonadota bacterium
CACGACGACGAGTCGTAGCAGCGCTACGGCGAGGAGGAGTAACGACGCATCAGCGGCGAAACCCCCATGCGCCCATCACGATGACTGACATGAACTGAGATGGTTGTGGGTTGGGGCGGCACGGCCCCGCCTCCGTCGTTGGAGCGCCTCGACGTAGCTATGGCTATGCCTTCGTCGCTCCGCCCAGGGTTCGGGGCCGTGGCGCTCCGGGTACCCGTGCGGCAGCACGGGTGGCTGGGTGCTCCCCTTGTTCAGCGACCTGCTAGAGCTCCACCCAGACCGGACGGTGGTCCTCCGCCTCCAGGAAGCGAAGGAGATCCTCCCCCTTCACCGTGGTCGTCATGGCATTGTCCAGGGGGTGGGCGTTCCACAGGTCGTAGTCCTCGAGCCCCGTGTCCAGCGCCACCCGGACCTGTCCCCCGTGGTCGTTGAGCACGGCGTAGGGCGTCACCGAACCGGGCGTGACCCCCAGGTAGCGCATCAGCCGGTCCTCGCTCCCGAAGGAGAAACGCCCCGAGACGGCCAGGGTCTTGGCCAGCTTCTTCAGGTCCACGTCCCGATCATACAGCGCCACCACCAGCCACATGGACCCCTTCTTGTCCCGGAGGAAGAGGTTCTTGGTGTGGGCTCCCGGGAGGTCCCCCTTGAGCTTCTGGGATTCCTCCACGGTGAAGACGGGAGGGTGGCGCAGCGTGGTCGCGGAGATGTCGAGCTCCTCGAGCCGCCGCAGGAGATCCTCCGGCGTGGCGGGCGGCGTGCCGTCGTCGAGCAGGGGGGGAGGACCGTCGGTCATGGTATGGAATCGATGGGGTTGGGCGTGGCGGCGATGCGGGGCACGAGCGGTCCGACGAAGTCCAGGATCGCCCGGGTCACCTCGTCCGTGGTCCCGGGCGACAGGATGTCCCCGGCCAGCACGTGGTGCTCGGGATCCCCCGACCCCTTCAAGACCTCCATGCGCTTGGGGTCCGAAGCCATCGCTTCGAAGACCCGGCGCGTCTCCCCCGGGTCCACGACGCCGTCCTCCGGAGCGTAGAGCACCAGCACCGGCGTCGTCACCTTACGAGGATCGCGACGGCGCACGTAGTCCACCAGCGCCATCATGGGGAGCAGCGCCCGTGTAGGATAACACGTCGTCCAGTGTCGCTGTTGCTCCGGGTTGAGCGCCCGGAAGCATCGCTCGGGCCCCACGACCACCCTTGCGAGGAGCTTCCCCCAGGGCCAGAGCAGCATCCTCGCTCGCGAGTCCCTGGGGCCGAAGTTGGGAGAGAGGAGCACCAGAGCCGCCAGATCGGGCTTCCACCGATCCTGGGCGGCAGCCCATACGGCCAACGTCCCCCCGGTGGACGTGCCCATGAGGACCACCCGCTCTCCCAGGCGGCGTCCGATGGCCATGGCCTCCTCGACGTCCTGGAGCCAGTCGCCGGCCGACACGTCGCCCATGGCAGCTCCATCCCGGCCGTGGCCGGCCAGACGGGTGTAGTAGAGATTGCCGCCCAACGCCCGAGCCACACGTCGCGGCACGGGGTCGATCTCGTGGCGGTCGGCGCTGAAGCCGTGAAGATACACCACGGCGACCGGAGTGCGGGCCCGGGTCATGGAATCGAGCCAGATGATGGTCTTGGCGTCGCCAGGCCGGACCCCCGGCACCCGCGCCTCCTCCGCCGACAGATACGCGTCCAGATCCGCGGGAAGGGTCACGGGGCGCACCCGGTCCTCCACCCGCGCTCTCGGCCCCAGGAGCGCGACGGCCGCCAGAGCCAGGGCCCCGGCGGCCGCCACCTTTGCTGCGCTCATCCCCACGCCGGGGTCGGCCCCACGGTCAGCGGGACGATCCCCGTCCACCCTGGGATATGGTGCGCCCACGCTCCAGATCAAGCCCCAGCGTCTTCCCCTTGAGCACGGCCGGTACGCCTTCCGCCAGCCAGACGGACGGCGGCGCGTCCTTCAGGTAGTGATCGAAGAACTGCTGCATGCGAATGGCCCAGTCCTTCCGGTTCGCTTCCTTGCGCAGCCCGTGGGGCTCGCCGTTGTAGACCATCATCCACACGGGTTTGTGGAGCCGCCGAAGCGCCGAGAAGAACTCGATGCCCTGGTACCAGGGGACCGCCGTGTCCTCGTCGTTGTGCATCATGAGGAGCGGCGTCTCGATCTTGTCGGCGCTGAAGAGAGGGGAGTTCTCGATGTAGAGGAGCGGCTTCTCCCAGAGCGAACCACCGATGCGGCTCTGGGTGCGCTCGTACTGGAAGGCGCGACTCATCCCCGATCCCCAGCGGATGCCGCCGTAGGCCGACGTCATGTTGGCCACCGGCGCCCCCGCCTCGGCCGCTCGGAAGAGGTTGGTCTTGGTGATCATGTAGGCGATCTGGTATCCGCCCCAGGAGTGCCCCTGGACTCCGATGCGCTCCCGATCCACGAAGCCCTTCTCCACCAGCGCCAGCACGCCCGGGACCACGGCGTCCACCGCACTCTCACCCGGGTGCCCGATCTCGTACGGGATGTCGGGCACGAAGACGAGGTATCCCCGGCTTGCGTAGAAGCTCCGGTTGATGGACGAGGAGCCGGCGGCCGGTGCCTGGTAGGCATGGAGCTGGTCGGACATCCGCTCGTAGAAGTACACCATCATGGGGTACTGCCTCGACGGGTCGAATCCTTCCGGCTTCACCAGGATCCCATCCAGCGGCGTGCCGTCGTCCGACACCCAGTGCACCAGCTCCTCCGAGCCCCACAGATACCGGGACTGCTGCGGGTTGGCGTCGGTGACCCTGCGCGGGGACCCGAACCCGGCGTCGGTGACCCACATGTCCGGGAATTCCCGGAAGGACTCCCGGGTGAAGAGGTACACGTCGGCGTCCTCGGCCTTCGTGAGCCCACGGTACCTGAAGTCCCCCATGACCAGCCGGCGGGGCTCACGGTTGCCGTCGAAGCGGTCGCGGTAGAAGCCGCTGGCCCTGGTGTCGGTGTCGAAGGCCGAGAGGATGACGTCCTCGTCGGCCGGGACGGCCTCGCTCACGCGACTGCGGCCGAATCCGAAGGCCGGCCCACCCTCCGCGTCGGCATAGCGGAACCGTATCCCGGAGCGCCGCCCCACCCCCTCGGTGACGTTGCGCGGCGCCTGGCCTCCCGTGGGATCCACCGCCCAGATGTCGTAGGCGTCGTAGGCCAGGAAGGCCGCGTCTCCCTCCGTCCATCCTGCGGATCCGTAGGCGGGCGGCAGGTCGGGGTGGTCGTCGAGCTCGTCGTAGAAGGCCTGGCCGATGGAACCGGTGAGGTTGCGCGTCTCTCCGCTGCGGGTGTCCACGGCCATCCACGCCCGGGCCTCACCGTCCCACCAATACACGTATCCACCCGCCGGAGACAGGCGCGGATAGCTCTTGACCTTCTCCGCGACCTTTCGACGTGATCCGTCGGACGGGTCCACCAGATAGACGTCCACGTACCGCCCGTCCCACGAGATGAGCTGTCGGTAGGGGAGGTCCGACACACCCAGGGCCACCGATCCGTCGCCCTTCTGCGCTACGGTCACGGTGGGCACTTCCTCGGTGGCGAGCTGCACGGTGCGCCCCGACCCCACGTCGTAGACGGCCTCGTAGGTGCGCTTCTTCTCCTGCTCGGCCTGGAGCTTCTGCATGGGCTGGAGATAGGGATCCTTCCAGTTCCACACGTCGACGCTCACCTTCTCGTCGGCCGGCGTGTCGTCCTCGGGCTCGGCCTCCGGACGCGCCGCGGTCCCGAAGAAGACACGCCCGCCCCCGTCGGAGAACGAGACGGCCCCGTTCTGGCTGGCCGCCCATCCGGCAGGGATGCCCTCGGCTCCGGGCGCTACCACGGCGGCGGCCTCGCCCGATCTCCCGCCGACGTAGAGGGAGAAGGCAGGCGCATCGCCCTGGCGGTCGTCCCGATCCGACACGAACGCCACGTGAGCGCCGTCGTCGGCCACCGCCAGCTGCAGGTAGCGGCCCTCGCCCGTCGCCACCGTCTCGGCGTCCCCGGACGGGCGCACCCGGAACACCCCGTCGGCGTCGGCGTCGGCGTCGTCCCCCGAGGCCGTGTAGTAGAGCACGGACCCGTCGTCGGAGAAGGCGTAGTCCACGACGTGGTCGAAGCGCCGCTCGCTCCCCGACGCCAGGTCCCGGACCACCAGGGTGGAGCCCTCAGGTGTGCGCAGCGCCTTCCCGGCCGTGTCGGTCTCCTCCCGAGGCTCGCCGCCAGACGGGCCGCCTTCCCGCCTCCCTTCCTCGCGCGGATTCTCCAGGAGATACGCGACCCAGTCCGAGCCCTCCGCGGGCACCTCGAACGACTTCACATCCGCCGCCCGGAACGCCCCCGCCGGATCCGGCGAGGAGAGGTCCAGGATCACCAGCGAGTCCTTGGGCTGATCCGCGGGCTTCTTCTTCTCTCGCTTGAGGCGCTCCACCACGGAGTCCATGGGGGCAACCCGGGCGACGAGCCAGCGGCCGTCCGCAGTGAGGCTCGGGGAAACGCCCCGTGGGATACGCGCCGTCCGGTCGCCCTGCAGCGCCTGCACCACCAGCACGCCGTCCCCGTCTCCCGGGGTGAGCTGGTAGGCGAGCCAGCGCCCGTTGCGGCTCATCACGTCGTTCTGGATACGGTTCCAGATGTCGTAGTCTGAGTGCTCCAGCGCCCGTTTCTGCTGGGCCTGTGCCGGAACGGAAGATGCCGCGGCGAGCGCCACGGCCAGTAGTGTTCGTAC
Source organism: Gemmatimonadota bacterium (assembly GCA_050114675.1). Classification (GTDB taxonomy): domain Bacteria; phylum Gemmatimonadota; class Gemmatimonadetes; order Longimicrobiales; family Gaopeijiaceae; genus SZUA-318. Next base: position 4,712 of record JASFRY010000089.1, read on the forward strand.
GGGTCTCATGGCGTCCTGCCAGGATGGTGTCACGGAGGGTGCCCAACGGTACCCGCACGGGCGGTCCCCGGCAACCGCCCGGGGCGACCGCAGCGCCCGACCCGGGATGGCGCGGCGACGCCTGCAGCCCGAGATTGCATCGGTCCCCGGAGCGCCCCAAGACGGAGAACGCACGGCACATGCTCGGCAGGGAACATGCGATCGGTCATCCGGCTCTCACCGACGAGCCCAGCGGCCTGGCAAACCGCCTCCATTTCGAGTTGGTCTACAGCTACCTGTTCGCCGGAGCGGACCGCGGCGTTCCCCTGACCCTCCTGATTCTGTCCGTGCCGCTCCCCGGCCCCGAGGGCATGCGTGCCCTCAGCGAGCGCCTCCAGGACATCACACGAGCCAGTGACCTGGTAGCCCACCTGGGGAGCGGCCGTTTCGCCGTCCTCCTCCTGGGGAGCAACATCTCGGGAGGACGCATCGCCGCAGACCGCATGGAAGAGGCCGTCCGCGACGTGGCCGACGGCCCCGTGTGCATCGGCGTCGCCTCCTACGATCCGGACATGAAGGAGTCGTCCGAGCTCCTGGAGGCGGCGGATTCGGCCCTTCGCGTGGCGGAGGAAGCGGGCGGCGGCGTGGAGATGGCCGGCAGCTGAGACGGTCGGCCCGCTACGCCTCGGCCAGCTCTCCCTCCCGGTACAGCCAGGCGCCGATGTATATGGCCAGGAGGATCTCCACCAGGCCCCACAGAAGGGACACGAGAATCAGGCCACGGGGGAACGTCGTCACGCCCAGGAGCCCGACCCCCACGTAGAGGTAGGTCACGGCCCACACCGCCAGGCCGGCCCGTAGAGCGGTCCGTGCACCCGGCCGGTAGTGGGGGCGGATGGCCGCGTAGATCCACACGCCGACGATCCCCACGATGAAGGAGCCCACGCCCCAGAGGAGCAGCTCGCTCGTGCCCAGGGTGATGCCGTAAGGCGCCAGCGCCTCGGTCCAGGAGCCACCCAGGATCCACACGTTGACCGCGAGCTCACCGAGGTTCATGACCAGACCGGCCACGAGGCCACCGATGATCAAGCGGGGAACGTTGATGGTGCCCATAAGCCGTCACCTCCTCGCCACGGAAGTATCGAAGTGGGCAGGAAGGGAGGGCCGAGTGCTGCTTCCAATCTAATGGTGTTCCACCGAGCCCGCCTCCGGGAGGCACCCCTGCCCGAGGCTCAGCAGTCCGGCGGCTCGTCCTTCACCAGCTCGATGACGTCCTCCTGGTTGGGGACGGCACAGAGAAACTCGAAGGGCTCGTCGCCCACCGCCTCATAGGAGTGGGGCTGACCGGCCGGGATGTACACCACGTCGCCGGCCTTCACCTCGTGGGTCTCGTCCCCGAGCGTGATACGGGCGGCGCCGCGCAAGACGTACTGCTCGTGCTCGACCCTGTTGGTGTGGCGCGGCATTCCCCCTCCCGGCTGCATGATGAACCGGCGCAGGGCGAAGTGGGGGCCCTCGTCGGGACCGATGAGGATCTGGCGAACGGTGCCGGTGCCTGCCTTCACCTCGTCGGCGGGCAGGCTGTCGGCGGTACGAACGGGCATGGGGATCTCCTGGTTGGCATGGGACAGAAAAGGTGGGCACACGACCCGCGGCAGGCCAGTTGCCCTCCTCAGGAGGCAGGAGCGGGTCCCGGTCGGCGACCGGGACCCGCTCCCCCCTTCCCCTCGGTGCCCCCGCTACCGATAGAGGGGGTATTCGGGATGGAACATGGCCTCCCGCACGGCCGTGCCCAGGTCCTCGGGCCGCTCGGCTCGAGCCAGACCGCGCTCGAACGCCACCGAAGCCACCGCCTCGGCGATGTAGGCCGACACCTCACGGATGCGGCTCAACGACGGATAGATCCGACCCTGCTTCAGGTCGTCCTGGTTCACCATCCCCGCCAGCGTGCGCGCCGCAACGAAGAACATCTCGTCGGTGCACTCGCTGGCCTCGGACACGATGAGGCCGAGCCCCACGCCAGGGAACACGTAGGCGTTGTTGCCCTGGCCCGGCACGAACCTCCTGCCCTCGTACTCCACCGGCGCGAAGGGGCTTCCCGACGCGAAGATGGCTCGGCCGTCGGTCCAGGTGTACGCCTGCTGGGCGGTGCACTCGGACTTGGAGGTGGGGTTGGACAGCGCGAAGACGATGGGTCGATCGTTGATGCGCGCCATGGCATCCAGGACGGGCTGCGTGAACGTCTGAGGCTGGCCCGACACCCCGAGAAGGGCACCGGGCTGGAGGCGCTCCAGCGCCTGCAGAAAGTCGTCCGTGAACTCGGCGTCATGGGCGAAGGACGTCTTGTGGGGCGCCAGGTCCGTGCGGCTCTGGACCACCAATCCCCTGGAATCGAAGAACCAGCACCGTTGACGCGCCTCGGCCTCACTCCACCCCTCGTGGACCAGCGCCGCCACGATGAGCTCGCCGATGCCGATGCCGGCTTCGCCGGCGCCCAGGAAGAGGAAGGGCCGCTCGCCCAGCTTCTCACCGGTGATGCGCAGCGCCGAGTAGATTCCCGCGAGGGCCACACCTGCCGTTCCCTGGATGTCGTCGTCGAAGGAGCAGAAGCCCACCCGATACTTGGCCAGGAGGCGGAAGGCGTTGCGGGTGGCGAAGTCCTCCAGCTGGACCACCGCCTTGGGGAACACCTCGGCCACGGCTTCGAAGAACTCGTCCACCAGCTCGTCGTAGGCCTCACCCCGCAGCCGGTGCCGGGGAATCCCGAGATAGAGGGGATCTTCCAGGAACTTCTCGTTGTCGGTCCCGACATCCAGGGTCACGGGAAGCGTCTGTGAGGGATGGATCCCGGCGCACGCGCTGTAGAGCGCGAGCTTCCCGATGGGGATCCCCATCCCCATGGCGCCCAGGTCGCCGAGGCCCAGGATCCGCTCTCCGTCGGTGACGACGATGATCCGCACATCCCTGTGAGGCCAGTTGCGGAGCACCTCCTTCACATGCCCACGGTCGTAGGCGGACACGAAGAGACCCCGGGGACGCCGGAAGATGTGCCCGAATTCCTGGCACGCCTGCCCCACGGTGGGCGTGTAGATGATGGGCATGAGCTCCTCCAGGTGGTCGAGGACCACCCGGTAGAAGAGCATCTCGTTTCGGTCCTGGAGCGCAGTCAGGGAGATGTACCGGTCCAGGTCCGTAGGCTTGGCCCTGAGGTTTCCGACGACGCGCTGAGCCTGGAGCTCCTGGGTGAGCACACGGGGGGGAAGGAGCCCCCGGAGTCCGAGAGCCTCCCGTTCCGCCTCGGTGAAGGAAGTCCCCTTGTTGCGCATGGGATCGTGCAGGAGTCGCACGCCCCGGGGGAACGAAGGATCGGAGAAGGGCACCGTGGATGGGGTGTCCTTGATGGTCGTGGACATGATTCCTCGACACGTGTGAAGATTGAGCCGAGGTCGGGGCGGCCAGGCAGGAGGGGCCACCCCCACCGCGATCGCGGGCGGGCGTTTCCCACACCCCTACGTTCACGCAAAGGGCGTGCGGAGGCAACGGCGGTCCGGGGCGGAACCGAGGCTCCGCACACGGTGGTCTGCGGGCCGCGCCGAACGACCCCGGGGGACCCGCGGGGACAAACGAAAGGCCCGGCGAGACTCTCGCCTCACCGGGCCAGGGCAGGGGCGCCTGCGACCCTCCCGCCAACAGGACACCCCTCACCGCTTGTCGGGGCTTCTCGCGACCGGTGCGACTTCCACCACTCGCTCCCCACATCGGTCGGACGGAGCCGGGCAAACTGCTGGCGGGGTCCCGCTCAGCCCGGCGGCTCACCAGGGGCCTCTCGTGTTGCCCCTCGCTCTGCTCGATCCCGGCTGAACAAAGCTCCGTCCGATCTCAATGAATTTGGGCCGCCGAAAGCTCCTGCCCTAAGCTTTCGGCAGGCCCAGGAGCTGCGTCCCGGCGAGGGCGGGTAGAGATTGCTGAACCTCGTCCCGTCGGGCCGTCAGCCCCTTGAAAGAACGCTGCAACATCCTACCCACGCACGGGCGGCTCTTCTGTCGGGTAAAGTCGGGTAGCGCGTGTAGAGGGACACCCCACAACGGGGAGTACCCGTCCCTTTCTTCGGGGCCCCGCCCCCGAACGACCACCGGGGACCCATGGGGGGCAAACGAAAGGCCCGGTGAGACTCTCGCCTCACCGGGCCAGGGCAGGGGCGCCTGCGACCCTCCCGCCAACAGGACACCCCTCACCACTTGTCGGGGCTTCTCGCGACCGGTGCGACTTCCACCGCTCGCTCCCCATGTCGGTCGGACGGAGCCGGGCAAATTGCTGGCGGGGTCCCGCTCAGCCCGGCGGCTCACCAGGGGCCTCTCGTGTTGCCCCTCGCTCTGCTCGATCCCGGCTGAACAAAGCTCCGTCCGATCTGAAAAAAATTTGGGCCGCCGAAAGCTCCTGCCCTAAGCTTTCGGCAGGCCCAGGAGCTGCGTCCCGGCGAGGGCGGGTAGAGGTTGCTGGACCTCGTCCCGTCGGGCCGTCAGCCCCTTCAAAAAACGCTGCAACATCATACCCAGGCTCGCGCGCCTATTCTGTCAGGCAAAGTCGGGTCCAGCGTGTCGGGGAAAGCCCTACAAGATGAAGTACCCTTCCCTGGGGTCGTGTGTCGGTGCGTGGGAGCGGCGTCGCTCCTCCCTCTTCGCGGGCCCCACGACGGTCGGACCGCTTCCAACTCCGCGCTCGTCGCACCGTGCCTCGACCGGAAAAAAAATGCCCGGCGAGGCAAGCCTCGCCGGGCGTGGGCAGGGGCGCCTGCGACCCTCCCGCCAACAGGACACCCCTCACCGCTGAACCATGATACAGGACCGCAACACGGAACGCTGTCAGGCAAAGCCAGAATGTTTCAGAAGGGAAACGCCCCACAATGCAAGTGCCGCGCTTCCCGGAGCCCTGAGCCGGGCAGAAGGGTCGGCCGCACATATCGTCGCGCCTTGAGCGCGCGGCGCGGCCAGCCGCCTATGGGCAACCTTCAGCCTTCCCGCTTCCGGTAGACCCCCATGCGCAGAGGAGGGCTGACCGTGTAGATGAAGTGGAGGCGGTTCTCCCCCTCCTCGATGACGTTGCGCGTCTTCTGCCGCGTCTTGGGATAGTCGTGGCCGTCTCCGTTCTCGACCACCAACACGCAGTCCGCCTCGAGGCCGCCCTCGAGCTCCAGCATGCGCTCCTCCAGTCGGTCCAGGAGAAGCTGCTCCGTATGATCCTGTACCGGGCCGTCGGCCTCGGCGGTCAGGTCATGGGTGGAAAGCAGCTCGTACCCGGCCTCGAACTCCTCGGCGGAAAGCGACTTCTCCCGGTCGCGTCGGAACCCGACCTCGTTGAGAGCCTTGGATTCGAAATAGGGATCCACGCTCTGGTAGGTGGATCCGTAGCGCTTGAAGATCATGCGTCTCTCCGCCGGTGGCCCGGCCGTTGGGGCGTCCGGGCCACGGGAGCCCGACGCGCAGTCTTGCCGACCGTCTTCTCGCTCTCAGCCCTTGCCCATGTCGAGGAGCGCGTCGAGCTCCTCCTGCGACAGCTCGTCTGCGGAGCGTGAGCCCATGCCCATGGGGGAACGGGACTTGTGACCACGCCTGGCGGCGGACCGCGTTTCGGTCTGAGGCGTGCCGGCGTAGTCGAACTCGGGAAGATGCACCCGCTCGACGGGACGCCCCAGACGGTGCTCCAGCGTCTTCATGGCGCTGAGGTCGGCCGCGGTGATGAACGTGACCGCGGTGCCCGTCTTCCCGGCCCTCCCCGTCCGCCCGATGCGGTGCACGTAGTCCTCCGGATCCAGGGGGATATCATAGTTGACCACGTGGCTGATGCCCTCCACGTCCAGCCCGCGCTGGGCGATGTCCGTGGCCACCAACACGCGCGTCTTGCCCGACGCGAAGTGGTCCAGGGCCCGGGTCCGGTGCTTCATGCGCCGGTCCGAGTGCATGACGTCGGTGGAGATCCCCTCCCGCTGAAGCCGGGCCTCCAGCACGTCGGCCCCGGCCTTGGTCCGGGTGAACACCAGGACCTGATCCCACTCCGGGTCCTGCAGGAGGGTAAGGAGAAGGTCGGGCTTCTTCTCGGGCTTGACCGAGTAGAAGACCTCCTCGATGCCCTCCGCGGTGCTCCCGGACTTGGCGGCCTCGATCCACTCCGCATCCCGGGTGATCCGAAGTGCCAGGTCGTGCACGCCGTGGGGCATGGTGGCGCTGAACAGCATGGTCTGGCGGTCGGTCGGCATGCCGCGCAGCACCTGCTCGATCTGGGGCCGGAAGCCCATGTCCAGCATCCGGTCGGCCTCGTCGAGAACCAGGTAGTCCACCTTCGATAGATCCACCCGCTTGGACTGTATGTGGTCGATGAACCGG
>JASFRY010000090.1:0-11057 GCA_050114675.1 Gemmatimonadota bacterium
CGCCCCAGCGCATCCCCGATGCGGTCGGGCTCGTTGCCGTCCACCGTGACCTTCTTCCGCTTGCCTCGCCGCTCGAACGCCGCCGCCACCTGCACGGACCGGTCCCCGGTCGACTCCGGCACGAGCGTGCCCGTCACGCGAAACACGCCCTGCTCGAAGGCGACCAGCTGGTCGTCCCGCGCACCGCGAAAGGACCGGAAGGTCTCCAGGTAGTAGATGGCCTCGAGGAGGTTGGACTTTCCCTGCGCGTTGTCTCCGACGATGGCCACGCCCTCCGCGGGGATGTCCAGATCCTGGACCCCGAGGTTGCGGAAATGGCGTAGCGTGAGCCGTGTCAGGCGCACGGAACCACCGCGTGGAAAAGCCCTCGAAGCATCAAGAAAAGTTAACCGTTCAGGCCCTTCCGGGCCACCCCGGGCCCCACCCTGGAAATGCTTGGGAATCATAGACTTTCGGCCCCTCCGACCGGCAAATGCCGGAAGGGCCGAACAGACCGGAAGCGGGGGTGGGCTCAGCGTCCCTTGAACTCGGCCTTCCGCTTCTCCAGGAAGGCCGACATCCCCTCCTTCATGTCCTCGGTCGAGGCCAGGAGGCCGAAGAGGGACGACTCGAAGTCCAGGGCCTCCTGGGTGGCGGCGTCCACGGCGTGATAGACGGACTCCAACGCCATGCGCACGGCGACGGGACCGTTCCTGGTGACCTTGCGGAGGAGCTCCTTGGCCCGGTCCAGGAGATCGGCCCTGGGCACGATGGCCGAGACCAGACCCATCTCCTCGGCCCGCTCCGCGCCCACCATCTCGCCGGTGAGGGTGATCTCGACGGCCCGTCCCAGCCCCACCAGGCGAGCCAGCCGCATGGTGCCACCATAGCCCGGGATGATCCCGAGCCCCACCTCGGGCAGCCCGAAGCGGGCGTTCTCGCTGGCGATGCGCATGTGGCAGGCCAGGGCCAGCTCGCAGCCCCCCCCCAGGGCGTAGCCGCCGACTGCGGCCAGGACCGGCTTGGGGAACCGCTCGATCTTCAAGAACACCTCCTGACCGAAGCGACTCACGCCCACACCCGAGACCGAGTCCATCTTGGCCAGCTCACCGATGTCGGCGCCGGCCACGAAGGCCTTCTCCCCCGCTCCGGTGAGGAGCACGCCCCGGACGTTGTCGTCGTCGCGGAGCGCGTCGAAGACCTGGCCGAGCTCGGCGATCACGTCGGCGTTGAGTGCGTTGAGCTTCTCCTGGCGGTCGACGGAGACGATGGCGAGATCGGCATCCCACTCGACGCGGATATGGGTGAGGTCTGTCATGGGAAGAGCGGCGGGCTGAGCGCGGAAAGTCGGTCCGAACGACGCAAGATAGCGTCCCGGGAGGCGATGGAAAAACACCGGTGCCCGCGCTACCTTACCACCTTTCCGGTCGTCCCCCGGGGCGCCCGTCCGTTCGTCGTTATCGCGTCCGGCCGAGGGCTGGACCCAACGAACCAGGAGTACCCTCCTCATGAGTCGGTCGCTCAACAAGGTCATGCTCATCGGCAACGTCGGAAACGATCCTGAGATCCGCGCCACGTCGGGTGGATCCAGGGTGGCCAAGGTCTCGCTGGCCACGAACCGCACGTGGTCCGGTCGGGACGGCCAGCAGCAGGAGAAGACCGAGTGGCACCGCCTCACCTTCTTCGGGCGCCTGGTGGACATCGTGGAGCAGTGGGTCCACAAGGGAGACCGGCTCTACGTGGAGGGCCGCATCGAGTACTCCCAGACCCAGGACGACCAGGGCGGGGTGCGCTACTGGACCGACATCGTGGTGACCGAGATGGTCATGCTGGGCTCCACCACCGGAGGGGGCGGCGGTGGCGCCGGGTATGCCGGGAGCAGCAGCTACGGGAGCGGCGGGAGCACGCCCGAACCCTCCCCGAACGAGCCCGACGACGACCTGCCTTTCTAGAACGGCCCCGCAAAGCGCGACCGCGACCAGGCACCGGACACGAAAGGGCCGCCTCCCGGGAGGCGGCCCTTTCCCATGGTCACGACCTGCGGCACTCCTCCACCGGATGCCTCGAGGAGGCCTTCAGGATGCCGTCAGGATGCCTCCGGGTCCTTCACCTCCGACTCCCACAGCCCCATGAAGTAGTCCTCGTAGCGATCGGGGTGGGCCCGGTAGTCCTCCGCCCAGATCTCGAACGGTGGAAGGGCGACGCGTGCCGAGAGCCAGTCCGTGGCGATACGGACCATCTCCGCGTAGGACAGATCCCCCGAGCCCCCCTGTTCCCGATGCGCGCGCTGGGCCAGGAGATAGATCTCGTCCGGACTCAGGTAGAGCAGAAGGTCTGCCACCTGAGCCGAGCAGTAGTCCAGGTATTTGGCCTGCAGGACTTCGAGGGGTTCGTCGGAACCCGACTGGCCTGCGCCCACGGCGTTCCCTCCGTCTGGGCATGAAAGAACCCTTCAACTCACGGTGGAGCGTCCACACCGCGGAGGTTCGATCGCGCCAAACCTATGTCTTGAGGGGGGAGGAAGCGCAAGCCCGGAACGGGCTTTCGTGGCTCAGGAGGTAGGGGAGCCCGCCTGCTCCCAGCTCATCTCACTGTCCGCCTGGCCCTGGTCCCGCAGGTGCTGGTAGATGGATCGACGGGTGAGCCCGTACAGCACGACACGACTCAGGAACTCGGGATCCGACTTCTGGACCTCCTCGGCCTGGGCAGCGACGTCGCGTGGCAGCCGCACGTTCAGCTGTACGGAACACGTTTCCCACATAGACACACCTCACCCTGGGACCGGAGCCAAAAATCGCAGATTCTAGGAGGCCGCCCGGATCCCGGATCGAATCCGGGAGCGCACGACCGGAGGAGCCATCATCCTCGAAGTGGCCACAACGATAAGGTCCCATTCTCACGCGCGCAACCCTTTCCCCGGACTCCAACATCCCCCGCAGGTTATCCGTAAGTTGTTGTGCTGCAACTACTTACAAATGGACCTTCCCGGCAAATCCACTTGTTCCCAAATGAGATCGCAGCCTGGAGCAACGCGGCCGTCCATGCGAGAAACCCAAGTATGTCGCGGTCTTTCGGCCGACGGGCCGTAGCCTCGACACCACGATTCCGAGACAGATTTTTTACAAAAATCGGCTACGGAAGAGCGGACCGCAGAAAGGCCCGCAGAGCGGCGGGTCCGAAGGAGAGGAAGCGCTCCCGAAGATCGCCGGGACGACCCTCGCAGAAGACGACGGCGGTGCGGTGTACCGACCCTGCGTCGCGGTCCTCGAAGGCGATGAAGCCGCGCCACAGTCCGGCGTCGCGATATGCACGCAGATGCGCGCGCCAGCGGCGCCCCCCGACCTCCACCTCCTGCACCGCAAGCGTGGAGGGGGCGTCGGCGGTGGGACCGTCGACGGAGTCGTCCAGGTCGGCGAGGTGGGCGTCCGGGTGGGCACGCAGGTCGTCGCACCACACGTCGAACGAGGGCAGAGGCAGAAGCTCCTCGCAGAACGCCACGAGAAGCGCGAGAGGGTCACCAAGCGACTCGGGCGCCCCGGCCGCGCGGCGGGCCGTCCGGTACAGGGGCCGGATGGCATCTCTCGGCAGCATCTGGACGAGCCGGCTGGCCTGCCGACGCCGATAGACGGCGTAGCGCATCTCCAGCTCCTCCGCGGAGAGGTACGGAGCCGCCGGAGTCGGGGGGACGGTCGCCGCGCTGGCGTTCATCAGTGGACCGCGGTGGACGTGGGTGCCACTGGGGAGACTCGAACGGGCCGCACCCGCGACTCGCGGACATGCAGGGACGCCAGCGTCTCCCGAGATCCGAAGGTATCCAGAACACGCTCGAGCGCCTCGAAGCGCTGGGGCTCGAAGCGCGCCACGAGGGCCGCGATGCCCCTCCGCATGGCTGCCAGGACGTCGCGTGCTTCCGGAAGGCTCTCGGGAACGGGAAGCCGCACCTGGTAGTCCAGAGCATCGGGAGGTGCCACCGGAATCAGACGGCGCACCTCTCCCGAAGGAAACGCCTCCACCAGCGCATGCTCGAGCTGGGCGTCGGGCTCGTGGAAGGCCCTGCGGAAGACGAGCGCGCAGGTGTCGTAGTCCAGGTGGACCCGGGTGAGACGCCCCGGCCCGAGGACGAGGCGGATGGAGGTGCCCTCGTTCAGGTCCAGATCCCGGCAGATGTCCCGGAACCCGATGCGGAGGAACGATGGACGCGTCAGCGCACCGAAGCCTACACGCTCCAGGATGCGGAGCCCAAGACGAAGCGCGTACCGCTTGAGGGACGGCTCGTGCCGGGGATCGGCGGCGGCCTCCCGCACGAGCCCTGCCACGTGCTCCAACGTGGGCTCGTACGCCCAATCCAACACCACCAGCTCGGTGCTCAGGTCCAGGACCTTCATCTTGCCGCTTCCCAGGTCCAGGACCTCCGAGGACGACGCGTATCGCCCCTCCATCACCAGCGCCAGACCGATGTCCTCGATGCGGCCACCGGGCGTGTCCATCTCGTGGACGTCGCGGTACTGCACCACGGCGCGCGTGAGCGGGATCTCACAGACACCGGGGACGTCCCCCATGGCCTCGGGGCGGGTCTCGGTCAGGATCGTCGGATTCATGGCCTTCTCGTGGCGGATGCAGGACACCTGGAAGGTGATGTCGTGCACGGGCGGGCCCCGACGCGCAGGTGTACAAATCCCTTGACACCCGCCGAACGGTCCGACTAGCTTGACCTCGGTCAAGAGAGTCAGGTCGGGCCGCCAACCCGTGCCTTCTGAGGAGCGTCCCCGGTGCCAGCCGGGGACGCTCCTTTCTTTTCTCCTCACGCGTCCCGACCGCTATTGGGCGCACCGGGACAAAAAGACCCCTGCCAGGGGGTCCGATGCTAGGATAACCATCTGTTTACGCACCGTGCAAGGATGCCGTGCGCCCCCCGGGCCCGGGAGCGGCTACCTTCCGCTTGTGCCCCGCTGTCATCCCGGTCATTTTCCGGCGACCGGCCCCCCGCGCCTCGACGCGAGCCCGGAAGCAATCCGGCCCCCAGCCCCGACCACAACATGGCCACGCTCAGCGAGCGCAGACGCTCCGTCGCTTTCCTCGACCACGAGGACGAGACATGGGCGTGCTTCCTGGTCACGTACGCCCAGACCCAGAGCCGGTGGTCCGGCTACTTCTCCTTCCGGTCCGGCGAAGGAGACGAGACACAGGAAGAGATCCGCACCGCCGACATCTTCCTCGAAGCGTCGGAAGGAGAGATCCACGAGAAGGCGCGTGGCCTGGGGCGCCCTCTCCTCCGGGGGCTTCTGGCCTCGGCGCTCCATACGGCCCGACGCAGATCCGGCGGCCCCGGGCTGCGGAAGCAGTTCCGGGAGCTCCTTTCCGAGAACGCCCGCGAGTTGGCGGGTACATGGCCGGAAGAAGACCATGCGCCTCCCGACGAGCGCGATCGGCTCCGGTCGCTGTATGCATCCTATCGCCTCGACCAGGTGACGCACCTCATCTCTCTCGTGGATTCGGGCGCATTCGAGTCCGCGGTGGACCGGATCCTGGACGGGGAGCGCGTGGACTTCCGGGTGACCGACCGGATCCAGTTCGCCATGATGGTGGTGGAGCACATCGAGAAGCTCCTCCCCCTCCCCCCCTTCGAGGTCTGGGTGGAGGACTTCCTCGCGCATCGCGATGCCTATCGCCTCTACGCCCACACGCTCCACAGGGAAGGTCGCCTGCCCTGACGGAGCTCCCGCTCCGCCGTTGACCCCGAGGCCCACCGAAGCTTATCTTTTAGAGCTTTATCCGTGGAATTCCCTACCGAAGGAGCGTGATCGTCTTGGAAGTGGTCGTCCAGGATAACGAGAGCCTCGAGCGGGCACTGCGCCGCTTCAAGCGGAAGGTGCAGCGGTCCGGCCTCTACTCCGAGCTGCGCAAGCGCCGCTATTACGAGAAGCCGAGCGCTCAGCGGAAGCGGAAGCGTGAGGCAGCCATCCGGCGCGAGCGGCGGCGGCAGAGGCGGAACCGGCGCTGAGGCGTCTCCCAGCCACTGACCGAGACGGTCCTCCCCATCCGGGGAGGGCCGTTTTTCATTCCGGATGACCGCTGCGCCGGAAGGCGATCACGCCACCTGTCGGAGGAAGAGGTCGTCCAGATCCATCCACGCTGCACGCGCGTCGGAGTGGAGGTAGGCCCAGGCGAAGCTGATGAGCAGGCGGTTCCACCCCTCGGAGGAGCGCACCTTGGTCGGGGTCAGACCCGTGATGGACGTCATGGTCCGACACAGATTCCCGTCCGACGTGAATCCCAGGCGCCTCGCCGCCTGGGCCACGGTGACCGAGCGATCGGAGAGGGTATAGGCGGCCGCCAGGACCCGGAACCAACGCAGGTATCCGTACGGCGATGGCAGATTCCGCCGGCGGAAGCGCGCCTTGAGGGCACCTCGGCTGAGGCCGCAGACGTCGGCCACGGAATGAAGGTCGACGTAATGGGAGGGAAACTCCAGCACCCTGCGGGCAAAGCCCCGCAGGGCCGGCGGCAAGGGGGCGCCGGTAGCCCGGCCCAGGTCGCCCAGCGTCCGGTCCACCCACCAGACCCGCGTGGCCGTGTCCTCCATGAGATCGCCCAGGCGCCGGACCAGGAACGTCATGCGGCTCCCCGGCACGGGCTGTGCCCTGCGCTCCGCCTCCCACCGGGTCACCATGGAATGGGTGAGCTGCAGCACCGGAAGGCCGCACTCGGGCCCTGGCGCCGCAGGAACGCCCACGTCCCCGGGAGACGCCACGACGAGCCGGGGGTAGCCCCAGGCCAGCGCCTCCTCGGCGAGGCGAGGGTCGTGGACCACGTCCTCTCCCGGGTGCGCGGCTCTGCGCACCGCCTGGAGGAGCAGCGGGTCGGACACGTACGAGAGGATCATCGAGTACCCCGGGCAGCCTCGGACCAGTGGCCAACTGGCACGAATCTGGGGGTACGTCGGCGTCTCGCGCCACCCGGAGCCTGCGCGCAGGGGCGAAGAGGAGGAGGCCGGAGGTGTGAGGGCGCCAGGCTCATGGCGTCAGCCCCCGGTTCCTCCACCGGGCTTTCGGCCACCACCGGGCCGCTCGTCCCCGTCGTCTTCCGCACTCATGAGGTCCCGCGCCACGCCGTGGAACTGGCGCTTCACCCACTTGCGCCACGACGCCGGAGGAGGCTCGAGCGACTCTCCGGTCTCCAGGCGGTCGAGGATTCCCTCGAGCTCCGCGTGGACCTCCAGGAGCTTCTTCTTGTGGGACATGCCGACGGCGTAGGTGATGCCTCCGGCCACCGCGACGCCGATCACCGCTCCCGCCGGAACGGCCACGGCCAGGGCCGCCCCAGCGGCCACCAGAGCGAAGCCGATGCCGCCGCCTGCACCCAGCGCCGCCGCCACCCCACCCACGGAGGAGCCGGCCACGCTGTCCCCCCGGGTCCCCGGGTCCACGGTGATCTCCACGAACACACTTCCTTCGCCCACCTCTTCCAGCTGCACCTCCACCGACTTGGCCGACGCCACGTAGTACTTCCGTGACGTGAAGCTGGCCGCTCGAGCGATCTGGGACGCCCAGTCCAGGGCCGGACGGTATTGGAGCAGGCCGGGGGCGCGCCGCACCGGCTGGAGCAGCTGGGTGCCGGCGAGGAAGTCATCGAGCTTGTTGGAGAGCGCCTGGGGATCCCCCGGGACGACACGCATGGCCCGGACCAGGGCGGGACCGAAGATGCGGTCGATGATGCCGGTCCGGTCCTGCCCCATGCGGACCTCGGAGAGGGCCGTGCGCACGTGCCGTTCGCTCAGCCCCACCTCGCGAGCGATCCGGAACAGCTCGGCCTCGGTGAGCCCTCCTTCACCGGTGTCCGCATCCGACGACGTCAGCTCGGCTGCGCGGCGGATGACCGCGTCGAACTCGTGCCTGCTGAGGCTGCGCCCCTTCTCCTCGCTCATCCTGTTCTCCGGCCCGTCCGCTCTCTTCTTCAGCCGAGCGCGCCAGGCGGATTCTCGTCGAGATACTGCTTGAAGGCCTGCTTGTTGTTGGACTTCATGTAAGCCTCCTTGGCAGTGATGACCCCGGACATAAGGTACTCCAGGATGTGCTGGTCGAGGAGTTGCATCCCTTCCTTCTTGCCCGTCTGGATGATGGAGGGGATCTGATGGACCTTGTTCTCCCGGATGAGGTTCGAGATGGCCGACGTGCCCACCATGATCTCCTGGGCAGCCGTGCGTCCCTTCCCGTCCTTCGTTCGCAGGAGCACCTGGGACACCACCCCCTTGAGCGACTCGGCCAGCATGGCGCGGATCTGCTCCTGCTGATCAGGGGGGAAGACGTCGATGATGCGGTCCACGGTCTTGGGCGCCGAGTTGGTGTGGAGGGTGCCGAAGACCAGATGGCCCGTCTCAGCGGCCGTGATCCCGAGCTCGATGGTCTCCCTGTCGCGCATCTCCCCCACCAGGATGACGTCGGGGTCCTCCCGCAGCGCGGCACGCAGCGCGTTGGCGAAGCTCCGGGTGCTCGTCCCGACCTCCCGTTGGTTGACCAGGGACTTCTTGTTGGGGTGCACGAACTCGATGGGATCCTCGATGGTCAGGATGTGGTCGGTCCGGGTCTCGTTGATGAGATCCACCATGGCCGCCAGGGTCGTGGACTTACCCGATCCGGTGGGCCCGGTGACCAGCACCAGCCCCTTGGTCAGGGCGCACATCCGGCGCACCGCCTCCGGCAGTCCGAGCTGGTCGGCCGTGAGGATGGTGGAGGGAATGGTCCGCATCACGGCGCCCAGTCCCTTCCGCTGCCAGAAGACGTTGACCCGGAAGCGTGCCAGGCCTTCGATCTCATAGGCGAAATCGAAGTCCATGACGTCGGCGAAGCGCGTGCGCCACTCCTCCTCCATGATCTCGTAGAGGAGCGCCTCCATGTCCTTGTTCGTCAGGTCGCGAAACTTGATGCGCTGCATGCGACCATGGATCCGGATGACCGGCGGAGAGCCCGTGGTCAGGTGGAGGTCCGATCCCCCCTGGGCGACGAGGACCTTGAGGAACTGATCGATCTGGGCCATGGCGACGCGGATGCTCCTAGAGGACTGCAACACGTGAACGTCTAGCACCGAGCGTGCCGAAGCGCCGCTGGGCCGAGGCGCACCGACGTAGGAATAGCATCGCTATTTCAAGGAGGTGCAACGAGGGATCCAGAGGATGCAGCGGCGCGCGAATGCAAACGTCCACGTGTTGCAGTTCTCTAGGGAAGCAGGGGTTCCAGAGACCAGTCGAGACGGCCTCCAGGGTCGCGACGGATACGCAGCTCCCAGCGTATGCCGGCGTCGTGCGCGGGCCGCCGGTCCTTGGCCGGGGGCCAGAGCAGAAACGCCACCGACGCCACGTCCAGGGCGGTGCCGGCCCAGTCGTCCTCGTTGCCGGTGAGGTCCACGGTCACCACATCGAAGTGGAAGGCCCGCAGCGTCTCCAGCTCCGCCGTCCACAGGTCCGGGTCCTGGGGCAGGTGCACGCTGAAGGCCTCCTCGGCAGCGCTCTGCCCCGTCGCGTGGATGTGGATGCTCCGCCACGACGGATCAAGAAGGATGGACGGCAGGTGCGGAAGGATCTCGTGGCCCAGCGTCGCGGGATCGGCGGTGACCACGAAACGAGCGGAGCCGGACCGGGCCAGCAGCCGGATCTCGGACATGACCCCGGGGCCGGGCGGCGGATACCGCTCCTGGAGCACGGAGCGCTCACGCAGCGGGCGGAACAGGTATTCGTGCCCCGACGCGTCGGCCAGGTACAGGACCTCGACCGGGGTGACCACGCCTTCGCGGCTCACGTGGGCGTGCCACTCCACGCGAAGGTCGTCGGCGATGCGCTCCGCCGGCGGAGGGACGAGCAGCTGGTCCAGCTCGGTCTCCCACAGACCTTCCAGGGGACGCCGACGGATGGTGCCGGTGTCGTCCCACCAGGCCCAGGAGCGATGGCCACGGGTCGAGATCCCGAACCGCGGCGCGGCGACCTCCAGGGCCTCTGCGAACGCCTCGGACAGGTGGATCGGACCCGGACGCCCGCTCTCCTCGGCGGCGGTGCCCCGGGCGAAGACCTGGCGAATGAGCTCGCGGATCCTGTCCTTCGGGGCCAGAGCCAGGTCGATGTGGAGATTCGTGCGGTCCTGGAGCTCCTGCACCGCCGCGGCCTTGGTGGGGGAGTCCACCACCACCTTCAGCGAATCCTCCGTCTTCATGATCGGGAGGGTCAGATGAGCCAGCGCCCACTCCGGCGAGACCAGGGCGACGGCCTCGGGATCCACTGAGTCGGCATCGGGGAAGATGTAGGGAAGGTCGTACTGCGAGGCGAGACCCCACTCCAATTCCTCCTGGCTGATCAGCCCCAGGGCCAGGAGCGCTTCCCCGAAGTACCCGCCATGCCGGCGCTGGTGCTCCAGGGCCCTGGCGCAATCGGCCTCGTCGATCCGGCCGAACCCCGTGAGGATCTCCCCGATGGTCCGTCGTTCCGCCATGTCGGCTCCGGTGCAGGTGCGGGTCAGGGCCGGGGCCGCACGGTCTCCCGCGACACCAGCTCGGCCAACCACTGCCCCACGCCCTCGGTGGTGAAGCTGCCGCCGAGGTCGAAGGTGGTGCGCCCCTGGGCGATGGCGGCTGCCACTGCCCGCTCCACCCGCTCGCCGGCGCGCTCGTGCCCGAAGTGATCGAGGAGCAGCGAGACACATCGGATGGCGCCGATGGGGTTGGCCTTTCCGGCGCCGGCGATGTCGGGGGCCGAGCCATGCACGGGCTCGAAGAGGGCATGCTTCCCCGGGTGGAGGTTCACGCTGGGCGCCAGGCCCAGTCCTCCGGTGATCTCGGCGGCCAGGTCGCTCACGATGTCGCCGAACAGATTCGAGGTCACGATGACGTGGTAGTGCTCGGGCCTGCGCACCAGGTCCATGGCCATGGCGTCCACGTACATGGCGTCGCGCTCCACCTCGGGATACGATGCGCCCACTTCTGCGAACACACGCCGCCAGAGGTCGCCCGCGTGGCGCATGGCGTTCGTCTTGTCCACGAGCGTCACCCGGGGACGGCCCCTGGACCGGGCGAACTCGAAGGCGGCACGCACGATG
>JASFRY010000091.1:0-10988 GCA_050114675.1 Gemmatimonadota bacterium
ATTGGCCGGGGCCCTGGACCACGCCCACACCCGGGGCGTCATCCACCGGGACATCAAGCCGGCCAACATCCTCCTCCAGGACGGCCAGCCCGTCATCGCCGACTTCGGCATCGCGCTGGCCGTGGGGGCGGCGGGGGGAGCCCGGCTCACCGAGACGGGGCTCAGCGTGGGCACGCCCTACTACATGAGCCCCGAGCAGGCCACCGGCGACCAGGTCATCGGGCCGGCCAGCGACATCTACGCCCTGGCGTGCGTGCTCTACGAGATGCTGGTGGGGGAGCCGCCCTTCCCGGGCTCCACCGCCCAGGCGGTGCTGGGCAAGATCATCTCCGGGACCTTCACGGCCCCCACCCACGTGCGGCCCCAGGTCCCGGCCCACGTGGATGCGGCGCTCCGCCGCGCCCTGGAGAAGCTGGCCGCCGACCGCTTTCCCACCGCCGACGCCTTCGCCAAGGCGCTGACCAACCCGGCGTTCCGGTATGGGCAGACGGAGGGCGACGGCTCCCCCGCTGCGGGGGGGCACTGGAAGCGCATCGCCTTGGGGACCGCTGCGGTCGCCGTCGCGCTGGCCGCTGTGGCCGGATGGTCCCTCACGAGGGGCGGGACCCCTGCGCCCGTGTCTCGATACGCCGTGGGGCTTCCCGCCGGTCACGATCCGAGTCGAGTCTTCGGATCCAACGTCGCCCTGTCCCCCGATGGGTCGGCGCTGGTGTACGTGGGACCCGTGGCGGGAGACAGCACCGGCCAGCAGCTCTGGCTTCGCAGGAGGGACCAGCTCGACCCCCAGGCCATCCCCGGGACCGAGACCGGCTTCGGCCCGGCCTTCTCTCCGGAGGGAGCCAGGGTGGCCTTCCTCGCGGGAACGGGGCCCTACGAAGTGAAGGTCGCCTCGCTGGGAGGGGAGCCCCCCATCACGGTGACCACCGAGGATGTGAGCGGTGGCGGGGTCACCTGGGGCTCGGACGGGAATCTTTACTACGACGGCCAGACCGACCTGCTCCAGGTCCCGGCCACCGGCGGGGAAGGGCGGTCGGTCACCACCCCGGACAGCACCAAGTCCGAGTCCTTCCACATCTGGCCTCAGCTCCTTCCCGACGAGAAGAGGCTCCTCTTCACGGTGGTGTACACGCCCAACTCCGATCTCTCCAAGTACGACCTGGCGGTCGCCGATCTGGCCGGCGGCACGCACCGCGTCCTGGTGCGGGGCGTGTTCGGCCGCTACGTGGCCTCGGGGCACCTGGTCTACGTCACCTCGGACGGGACGCTCCTGGCGGCACCCTTCGACGCCGACGCCGGAGAGCTCACCGGCCCGCCGGTCGCGCTGGCCCAGGGCGTGGGCATCGGCCAGGCCGGCGCGGTGAGCCTCTCGACGGCCGGCGACGGCACGTTGGCCTACATGACCGGGGACGTGATCAGCGGTGTCGCCCAGGCCGTCTGGGTGGCCAGGGATGGCACGGTCACGCCGGTGGACCCCGAATGGCGCTTCGACCCGGGGTTCCCGGAGGCGGCGGTGGAGCTGTCCCCCGACGGGAGGCGATTGGCCGTGAAGATCAACACCGATGCGGGGGAGGACATCTGGGTGAAGGAGCTGGATCGGGGACCCCTGTCCCGGCTGACGTTCGACGACGGACAGGATCGCCGTCCTCGGTGGAGCAGGGACGGGACGCGCATCCTGTTCATCTCGGACCGGGGTGGCCGGGAGGATCTATGGGCGCAGCCCGCAGACGGCACCGGCGCCCCGGAGTTGGTTCTGCATCTGGCCAAGCCCATCCTGGAGATGCAGCAGACGCCCGACGAGCAGCAGTTCGTGCTTCGCCTGGGCGGTGTGGCCAACGCCACCGGGATGCGGGACCTGGTGTCGCTCCAGCGGGGGGATACCGTCACGAAGCCCGTAGCGGCGGAGCCGTACGACGAGAAGGCCGTGTCCATGTCGCCCGACGGACGCTGGGTCGCGTACGAATCGACGGAGACCGGTCGCAACGAGATCTACGTGCGGCCCTTTCCCGACGTGAACGGCGGCAAGTGGCAGGTGTCCACGGGCGGAGGGATCAACCCCCGTTGGAGCCATGACGGCCGTGAGCTCTTCTACGTGGACGGTGCCTCCGTGATGACGGCGGCGCAGGTGGAGACCGCCGGGAGCTTCCGGGTGGCGAGTCGGACGCCTCTGTTCAGCCTCAACGAGCGGCAGATCTACGCGCAGGCGAACTACGCGGCCTACGACGTGGCGCCCGACGGCCGACGTTTCGTCATGGTGCAGTTCGCCCAACCCGATACGGACCAGCCCCGCGACCTGATCGTGGTGGAGAACTTCTTCCGGGAGCTGAGGGAGAAGGCGGGCCGGTAGCGGAGGACGTTATGCGCATCGCGGTGCTGTCGGACATCCACGGAAACGCCTGGGCGCTGGACGCCGTGCTCGAGGAGATGAAGGACGTCGACGCGGACCGCGTTCTCAACCTGGGCGACTGCTTCTTCGGACCCCTCGATCCGGGCGGTACGTATGCGCGGCTCCTCGGCTGGGACTGGCCCACCGTGCGGGGCAACCAGGACCGCTCCCTCCTCGAAGCGGCTGACAACCCCACGGCGGTGTTTACCCTGGGAGAGATCGGCGACGAAGGCGTGGAATGGCTTGCCGAGCGGACGGAGCTCACGGTGCGCCAGGGGCCGATCCTCGCGTGCCACGGCGATCTGGAGCACGACGACGTCACCCTCATCGAGCGGGTGGAGCCGACCTTCGTGCGCACCGCCACCGAGGAGGAGCTCCTCGAGGCGGTGGGAGGCCGGGGAGGCGGTATCGAGGTTTTCCTTTGCGGCCACAGCCACCAGCCGGGCACCGTGCGCCTCGCCGACGGGCGGCTCGTGGTGAACCCCGGGAGCGTCGGTCTTCCGGCCTACCGGGCCGACACCCCCCACCCCCACGGCATGGAGGCCGGCACGCCGCACGCCCGCTGGGCGGTGCTGGAGCGCATCGACGCGGGATGGAAGATCGAGCTTCGGGTCACCCCGTACGACGTGACCCCGGCGGTGGAGGCGGCCCGCCGCAACGGCCGTCCCGACTGGGCGCGATGGATCGAGACGGGGCGGGCGGTGGAGGTGCCGTAGGCCCTTGCCGCGCCGCGGAGTCGGCAGGTCGGATCCCCGACTACTTCCTGCCCAGCTCCGCCAGCACCTCGAGCTGGATCTCCTGGATCTGGGTGAGGCGCTCCCACTGCTGCAGGAGGAGGTGGTCTACCTTCTCGTGGAGGTGCCGGATCTCCAGCTCCGCCTTGAGGTTCACCTTGAAGTCGTTCTGGGCGCGGAGCCGGTCCTTGGCCTCCTGGCGGTTCTGGCTCATCATGATCACCGGCGCCTGGATGGAGGCGAGGCAGGAGAGGATGAGGTTGAGGAGGATGTAGGGGTAGGGATCCGGCGGCCTGCGGAAGAGGACCAGCGAGTTCATCACGATCCACGCGGCCAGGAAGACCGCGAACATGATGAGGAACGTCCAGCTTCCGCCGAAGTCCGCGAGCCCGTCGGCGAGGCGCTCTCCCATCGTGCGACCTTCCTCCAGGGAGTCTTCCAGGTCCCGGGCCAGGATCTCGTGCTCGTGGAGGCTCTTCACCACCTCCGCCTCCAGCGCGGTGAGCTCGCCCTTCTCCGACTCGACGAGGGACGCCACGTAGTCGTAGCGGAAACGGTTGAGGTCCGGACGGCACACGAACCCCTCGGGCGTCCACGCGGGCAGCTCCTCCTGGATCTGCCGGACCACGGGCTCCCGGATGGTCGTGGCGGGAACCATGGACTTCAGGGGCAACGTCTTGCCGCAGATGGTGCAGGTGGCGGTGGGTGCCGTCGGCTTGCGCATCCTGGTCTCCGCGAGGCGTGAGGGGGAATCGGCCCCCACGACTCCGGAGAGCCGACGGGGGACGGTCCGACGTCGGACCGTCCCCCGAGAAAGCTACCGCTCCGTGGCGCCGGCGTCTCTACCGCCCGCCGCCCCGTCCTCCACCCTCATGGTCCGCTGCCGTCTCCTGGGCCTTGCCGGCGTCCAGGTCGTTCCAGTTCAGGATCGCGTTGAAGCCCAGGAAGAAGGTGCCCTGGGTCTGCCACCGCCAGAACGGCCGGATGGCGAACATGACCACATGGCCCTCACCCAGCGGCGCGTCCAACACCTGGGCCTTGCCCTGGATGGCCTCACCCCCGTCCAGCGTCCCCGACAGGAGGATCCGGTCGGCGCGGTCGGGGAACTTCATGACCACCCGCGGCCCGCGATCGTCCACGCTGATCCCGAAGGCCCGCGCCATCTGGCGGAACTGGGCCATCTGGTCCTCGGCGCCCCCCCGGCCGCGCGTCGCGGTGGAATCGGGCTCGTAGGGGGACAGGCGCGGCTTCCTGGCCATGGGCGTGGTGTTCTGCCAGGGGCTGTTGCCCCCGCCGCCGAAGTAGCGGGCGAAGCGGCCGAGGCCGCCGCCGGCGGAGAGGACCACGTCGCCCTTGTAGTAGACCGGGAGCTGGTCCCCGGCGTAGCCGTACGCGATGGGACTCGTCTTGTCGGCGATCATGCCCCTGTGGATGGATCCGGGGGCGATGAGGTTGTCGGGGTTCTCCACGTTGACGCCCGGGGCGAGGCCGAAGGCCGGGAAGATGTTGGTCGTAGATCCCTCCACGATGAGCGTGCCGCCCTCCTGCACGAACCTGGCCAGCTGGAGGAGGCCCTCCAGTCCCATGCCGCCCCGGATGTCGTCGCTATGGTCGTTGACGCCCAGGTTGGGGTACTTGTCGCTCTTCTGGTACGGCAGCGGCACGTCGCCGGTCATGGCGATGCCGTTGATCTGGGAGGTGGCGTCACCGCCGACGTGGGGGAAGATGATGACGTCGTACTTCGCCCGGAGGTCGCCCTCCTTGAGCTTCTGGTCCGCGAAGTAGGTGTAGGGCACGCCATAGGTGTCCAGCGCGGCCCGGACCCACCCCTCGTCCTGGGTGCGCTGCCACGAATGGACGTAGCCGATGCGGGGCACGTCGAGCTCGTGGGTGGGCACGTCGGGCATGCCTCCGGCCCAGGCCGACAGGCCCAACGCGTCGATGTCCGCCTCCAGGGCGGTCCGGTCGCCGTCGGGGATGATGAAGGCACCGGCCCGGAAGCTGTGGCCGTCCATCTCGAAGTCCTCCTCGGCGGCCAGCATGCGTACCCCGGCGTTCTTCAAACGGAAGGTCATGAGGTTGTTGTCGGTGGTGTGGTCCACCACGATGACGTCTCCGCGGCCGTCCAGGCTGCCGGCCTGCTCCACCGGGTAGGAGAGCGGGCTCATGGCCTGTTCGTTGATCCCGGCGTCCGTGACCTCGTCCACCTCCACGTTGCGCATGAGCTGGAAGGTCCAGCCCGTATCGTCATACGGGCGGGGGTTCGCCAGGCTGAACTGCTGCAGCGTGAAGTAGATGTCGCCGATGGTACGGAACGGCTGGTCGCCACGCACCACGAAGTCCCCCTTCTGGACCTTCACGCCGCCCACCTCGAAGTCCTTGTCGGCACGGTGGATCTCCAGGCCCTGGCGCATGAGCTCGTTCACCGCGTCCACGGCGTCGGCGCGGCGGCGCTGGTGGGCGGGGATGACCCATCCGTTCACCGGGCCGTCCGTGCCCTTGGCCACAGCGCGCTTGTTCTTGAGCCAGTAGTTGTCCAGGAACCACTCCCCGTGGTCCGCGGCGTACTTGAGCGAGAAGAGGAGTGCCGACTCCTGGATGTTGGTGTTGTTCCTCGGGCCCCAGTCGATGGTGGGCAGGGGCGGATTGGGCCGGAACCACTCGCGGCTGGTCGTGGTGGATCCCACGCGAAGGCCCTTGCGGATGTCGGGGCCGTAGCTCTGGACCTCGTAGAAGCGCCCGATGCCGTTGTGGGTGTGGGCGATGGTGAACATGTAGTTGGGCGTCCACCCGTCGTAGAAGCCATACGTCCAGACGCCGGGCACACCGCGCTTCGTCATCTCCAGGACGTCGTTCTCGGCCAGCACCCACCACTCTCCGATGGTGATGGGGTCGAAGCCCTCGTTGTACGGTCCGGTGCCCGTAGAGGTATACAGATAGGACTGGGCCTCGTGGAGGTCGTGCATGACCGTTGGCGTCCACTCGAGCCAGGTCTTGTTGACGTTCTTCGTCAGGTTGAGGAACTGACCCATGCCGTCACGGTTGTTGTCGTGGGCCACGTACTTGCCCCAGTACATGAGGGGCAGGCGGGCGGCGCCTTCGGGCCGCTCCTTGTTGAAGTAGTACGTGTCCACCTCCTTCTCCCGGCCGTCCACTTCGATGACCGGCGTGATGAAGGTGATGAGGTCGTTGCGGATGTCCTGGATGAACGGCGTCTCCTCCACCACCAGCCGGTAGGCCAGCTCCTGGAGCATCTCGGGACCGCCCGTCTCGGGGGAGTGCATGCCCGACGTCACCCAGTAGATGGGCTTGCCCATCCCGTGGATGATCTCCTGGGCGCGCTCCTCCGATGTCTTCCGCGGGTCGGTGAGCTCGTGGAGCATGCCCTTGTACTGCTCGAGGTTTGCGATGGTGGCCGAGTCGGCGATGGCCACCAGGATCATCTCCCGACCCTCCATGCTCTCGCCGATGGACCACACCGTGGCGCGGGGCGACGCGTCGGCGATGGCCCTCATGTAGCGGTGGATGTCCTTGGCGTACGTCAGCTCCCCCGGCGTGCCCACGATGCGGCCGTTGAAGTCCAGGGGCGTAGGTACCGTCTCCGACGCCGGAAGGTGGTCCACGAGCTCGGTGGTGATCCGGCTGTCCTGGAGGTGTTCGTGGATGAGCTTGGTGTACTCCTCGTCGTTGCGCTGCTGGGCATGGGCCGGGGATGGCGCCGCCAGGGTGGCGAGGGCCAGTCCCCAGGCCAGGCGCCCCAACACGGGCATCCTGCGGGACATGGTGACTCCTGACTGGGTTGGCTGGGCCGGTGATGCCGGTCGCTACGGGTGGTCTATCGCTGGTTGGATAGACGCGCAAGGGCGGGGAAGTGCTGGGATTGGCAGGGGCTCCGAAGGGTGGAGCTCCGGAGAGGGGAGGGGTCTGGGCCCTGTGGGCGGTGGGGGCCCTACCCTCTCCTGGACTTCCGGGCCGGCAGCCCGGAGATCTGGGGCAGCCGCCCTCCCTCCCGCGATACCTCCATGAGCTGGTCCAGGCGGCGGAGCCGCGTCTCTTCCCGCTTGGCGCTGCTCACCCAGTGGATCGCCGTGCGCCGGTATCCCGGGGGCTGCTCCATGAACCGCTTCCATGCGGTCTTGTCCTTCTTGAAGGCCTTCTCCAACTCCGGCGGAAACGCCTTGGGCCGCGCCTCGAAGGAGTACGCGCGATGCTTCTTCGGGTCAAAGCGCTCGAAGGCGGCGCGGCCGGGAGGTGCGATGCGGCCCTCGGCGTCGAGCTCGGCGTAGCGGCGCAGGTTGGCGTCGCTCCACTTGCTCACGGGCTTCCGCGGCGTGAATCGGTTCGTGTAGCGTTCGTGGTCCACCTTCTTCTTGACGCCGTCGATCCAACCCCAGCACAGCGACTCGTCCACCGCCTCGGGATAGGTCATGGCCGTCTTGCCCGACTTCTTGTTGTAGAAGCCCACCCACAGCTCGCCGACGGCATCGTGGTTCTTCTCGAGCCAACGGCGGAACGCGGCCTGGTCCTTGAACAGCCTCGGATCGTCCCAGCGATCGCCCCTGGCCATCAGTCGGCGGGGGACCCTTCCAGGAGCCCCTCCAGGGGCTCCTCGCGGGCGCCGTTCTCGTCGCACACGGCGAAGGTCTTCTCGCCCGAGCCGTACAGCGCCACCCCGGCGTAGTCCCCCGCCTTGTTCAGGATGAAGAAGCGCAGGTCGAAGTTGGGCTGGCCCCGGCCGTTCTGGAGGCGTGCCTCGATGGTGTTGTCCACCACGCGCCGGAGCGCCGCCATGCCCGCGTCCTTGGGCGCCATCCCGTTCCTCATGTTCTCCACGATGAAGAAGGAGCACAGGTTGAACAGGTTGGCCTCGCCCCGGCCCGTGGAGCCGCACGCGCCCACGTCGTTGTCCACGTACTGGCCCGCGCCGAGGATCGGCGAGTCGCCGGCCCGGCCCGGGATCTTCCAGGCCAGGCCGCTGGTGGTGGTGATGCCGCAGATGTCGCCGCTGGGCGCCACGGCCTCCAGGCTCGTGGTGCCCCAGAAGGAATGGGCGGGGATGAGGCCGTCCCGCACCATGGAGAGCCCGGCATCCAGCGCTGCCCGTGAGAAGGCCTGGGTGCGCTCGCCCAGCTCGTGGCGCATGCGCCGGATCCGGTCCGGGTCCGTCTCCTCGCGCATGTGCTTGATGCCCTTCAGCCGCTCCTCGGGGTCCAGCCAGTGGCTCGGATCGACCCGGCGCCGCCACTCCATCCACAGGGCGCGGGAACGTTCGGTGTTCAGGTCGTCCATGATCTCGAAGCCCAGGTCCCGTGCGAACTCGGTGGCGCCCTGGCCCACGATCAGGTGGTGGTCCGTGTACTCGGCCACGGCCTGGGCGACCTTCGACGGGGTCGGCACGCCCTCGATGGCGGCCACGCCTCCCGCCCACTTGTTGGGGCCGTGCATGCAGCACGAGTCGAGCTGGACCACGCCGTAGGCGTTGGGGAGGCCCCCGTACCCGATGCCCGTCTCCTCCGGGTCCATCTCGGGGATGTTCACGCCGGCCACCATGGCGTCCAGCATGTCCTCGCCCCCGGTGATGCCCCGGAAGGCTCGCTCGATGGCGCTCTCCGGCCCGCCGTTCTTGAAGCGGATGCTGCTCACGTCGGCGACCAGGACCGGCTTGGACGGTGCGCGGCGCAGCACCTCCGGCGCCCGGGTGGGCGTCTCGGCGGCCAGGGCGGAGGGGACGGCCGCGGCAGCCAGGCCGGCGGCGGAGGTCTTCACGAAGTCACGGCGTTCCATGGTGTCAGGTCCTGCGGGGTGATGGGCACGGTGGAAGCGGAATCCACAGAGTAGCACCGGTCTCCCTCCGGGGCACCTGACGGCAGGCGGGCGCCACGCGGTGCAGGGGGCCGGGCCCGTGAACTTCCGGCGGGATCTCGGGCGCCTACCTGCCGCCTCCGCCCTTCCGCGTCCAGATGAGGACGGCCCCGCCACCACCCTGCGTACCGTAGAACGTGGTCGCGTCGTTGGGGGTGAGGATGGCGATGGACTCGATGTCCTGGGAGCTGATGAGGAATGCCTGCTCCATGGAGACGACCTGGCCGTTCAGCACCGTGATGGCGCACTGCCGCTCCCGGCGCCGGAAGGTCACGCACAGCCGGCCGTCGCCGGCGGTCTGGTCGTGCTCCTCCACCCAGACGCCGGCCAGGCTCTGGTTCTTGATGACGTCCTTGGTCAGTCCGGGCGTCACCATCCTCTCCACGGCCTTCCGGTCGATCCAACGACGACCGAGAGCGGTGGGTGTCAGCCCGAAGCTCCGCAGCTCCTGCCTGGCTTCGCGCTCCACCGACACCTCGAGGCCTTCCAGGCCCACGGGCTCGGGCGTCATCATGAGCTCCACCGACACCGTGCCCTCGTCCTTCTCCTTGATGGAGAGGAGCGGAGACCGGCTGGTCTCGTACCCGATGCGCTCCACCACGATGACGTACTCACCGGCCTCGGGCGGAGCCAGGTGGAAGCGGCCCAGGGAGTCGGACAGGGTTCCGGCGCGCTGCTTGTCCTTCCGGTCCACGAGGGTGATGGACGCGTCGGCGATGGGGGTGTTGCGCCCGTCCTCCAGCACCCGTCCGGTGAGCGTCTGGGCACCGAGGCGGTTGGGCAGGAGTGGCGCGAGCGCCAGAAGCAGCGCAGCGCACACCGTACCTCCCTGTGAGCGGCTCGCCAGCATCGAACCTCTCCCATCTCGGAGTGACGATGTGATGTCGATAGCATACGCGAGGGCGAGCGGCAACCTTTCGGTGGCCCCGGCTTCCGCAGCGCCGTAGGATGAGCCGGGCCGGACGAGTCCGGCACCGGTCCCGTTCCCGAACTCGCGGAGCACCCATGACCTCGCGCCGCACCTTCGTCCGTACCGCTGCCGGCGCCGCCGTGGCCGGCCTGGCTACGCCCCGCTTCACCTCGGCGGCGCTCCCGGTGGAGACGCTCCGCCGCCGCGCCGGTGCCCGCACACCCGCCGAGCTCGCCACCGACGAAGCGTATTGGGAAGTAGTCCGAAGGGCATACACCCAGGACGCCGGGTTCATCAACCTGGAGAGCGGCTTCTTCAGCCCGGCGGCCGACCCCGTGCTGGATGCCCAGGTGCGCCACCTCAGGGAGGTGAATCGCCAGCCGTCGTTCTACATGCGACGGCGCATGGCCGGGGAGCGGGAGGAGCTGAAACGGGCCATCGGCGCCTTCGCCGGCGTGCCCCCGGAGGAGTTCTGCGTGGTGCGCAACACCACGGAGGCGCTGAACGTGGTCCTCCAGGGGATCCCGCTGGAGCCCGGAGACGAGGTCCTGTACGGCAGCCGCGAGTACCCCAGCATGCAGGTGGCGCTGGAGCAGCGCGCGCTGCGCTATGGCACCGTGAACCGGGTCATCGAGCTGCCGTGGCTGCCGGCCTCCCAGGACGAGATCGTGCAGGCGTACGCCGACGCCATCGGGCCACGGACGCGCTACATCCTCATGTCCCACATGATCTTCCTCACAGGGCAGGTGCTCCCGGTGCGGGCGGTGTGCGACATGGCCCACGACCGGGGCATCGAGGTGATCGTCGACGCCGCCCACTCCTTCGCCCACCTGGACTGGCGGATTCCGGACCTGGGATGCGACTACCTGGGAACCAGCCTCCACAAGTGGCTGGGGGCGCCGCTGGGAACGGGGCTCCTCTGGATGAAGAAGGAGCACATCGCCAAGGTGTGGCCCCTCTTCGGCGACGGGAATCCCAGGAGCGACGACATCGAGAAGCTCCATCACATCGGCACCCATCCCCAGGGGACCGACCAGACCATCAAGGACGCCATCCGCTTCCACACCGCCATCGGCGGAGCCCGGAAGGAGGCGCGTCT
>JASFRY010000092.1:0-10899 GCA_050114675.1 Gemmatimonadota bacterium
CTGTCCGCCGGCGTTCCCTCGGTGGTGGTGCCCCACGTGGCCGATCAGTTCTTCTGGGGCGGCACGCTGCGCCGGTTCGGGGTGGCCGCACCGCCCCTTCCGCGACGGAAGATGACCGGCGCGGCCTTGGCCGGCCGCATCCGCCGGGTGGTGGGCCACCAGCCCATGCTGGAGCGTGCTCGGCGCGTGGCCCAATCCATGGCCGCAGAGGACGGCCGTGGAACCGCCGTGGAGCTGGTCGAGGGCGTGCTCCGGCGGGTCCGGGGAGGTACGGGGACCGCTGCCGATTGACGTTGAGGCTCCTGCGGGTCACCGTGAAAGCGTCCCGTCCCTCATCCGAGCGCCATGAACGTCGCCGTGCATCCCAGGGCCCTCCTCCTCCTCTGCGCCACGGCGGTGGTGCTGTGCGGGTGCGATCTGGTGACGCGCTACATGAGGGAGCCCCCCGGGGACCGGCTCGCCCGGGCCGCCCTCGCCCATTGGGCGACGCCGGGCCGTCCCTTCCTGGAAGGCGCCTCGGGGCACGACACCGTGGCGTCGGTGAACGCCACCGGAGCCCGAGCCTGGGAGGTCGCCGTGGTGCCGCCCACGGCCGGTCCTCCCTCGGTATGGTCCTTCGAGGTTACGGACGTGGAGATCTACCCCGTCTTCCCGGGCGAGGCCTTCACCGATTGGCTGGAGGGCCGCGCAAAGGCGCTGGGGATGCACAGCTCCCTGCCGGCGGAGCTCGAGGGGGCGCTGAAGGACGGCCGGATCGAAGGCGTGGGCTCTCTTGCGATCCGCTACGGACTGGCGGATCGCACCGCCCGCAACGTCCAGAGGCGCATGGCCTACCTGGAGGCGAGCGGGCAGTCCGGCCAGCCCGGGTGGAGGATCCAGCCCGCGTCCATGGCCGCCTCGGTGCTCCGCCTGATGCTGGAGACCGTGGCCGACGACATGGTGCACCACGACGAGCGCGTCCAGTCGTGCATGGGGAATCCCTCGCCCCGGGAGGTGCCCCGGTCGAAGCAGCTCGACTGCATCGCCCAGGTGTTGGAGCAGCAGTTCGGGCCGGACCCGTGAGGGACCGTCAGACGCGGTGGGCCTTCTGGTTCACCGTGTAGCACTGGGGGCACATGGCCACCAGGTTCCAGAGGCGCTCACCCGCCCCCTTCTCCCGGACGACGGCGTACCACCGACCGTGTCGGAGGCCCCGGGGGCACCGTGAGGCCGGACGGTGGTGCCTGCACTCGGGGCTGTGACACTCGCAGCGGCCTTCGGCCCGCTCGAGGAGGGCTTTCCGGGTGGCTTCGGAGATGTTCTCGCGCATGGAAAAAAGATAGAGTCACGGCCGAGGTGATGCACGAGCGGTGCCGCCGGTGGAGGCTGATCTCCGTCCGCCGGGCGGGGCGCCGCTCCACGTGCCGGCTCCGTCCCCGGCCAGACCGCCGGTTGGCCCACATGGCCGTCCTGGCTATCCTCTTCCCATGACCGACCTGACCTCCAAGCAGCGCGCCCACCTGCGGGCGCTGGCCCATTCCCTGAAGCCCGTGGTGCATGTCGGCGTGGACGGGCTGTCCGACGCCGCGCTCCAGAGCATCCGGGAGGCGTTCAACACCCGGGAGCTCCTCAAGGTGAAGGTCCTGCAGGGAGCACCCGAGAGCGCGTGGGACACGGCGGACCGCATCGTGGCCACCCTGGACGACGTCCACGTGGCCCAGACCATCGGCCGCACCGTCGTCCTCTATCGTCGTCACCCCGAGAACCCCGAGATCCGGCTGCCGGGAGCCTGACCGTGTCCCGCGCCTTCGTCAACGAGGATGCCGGCGGTGCGCCGGAGCCCGACTACCGGCTTCCCGAGCCCGACTCCCCGTACTACGCCGAAGCCGCCGCCTGGGCGCTGATCCAGGGCGCCGACCAGGGGGACTCCCGGGGCGCCGAGAAGGCCACGGGATACCGCTGGGGTGACCCCCTCCTCGCCGGAGAGGTGGGGAAGATCCTCGAGCAGGCCGAAGAACAGGGGGAGGACCGGGTGGCCCAGCTCGCCCGGCGGTTCCTTCGTCAGGCGCGACGCGGCTGACCGCAGCGCCACCCACGACCCGGCGGCCGAAAAGAGCGGGGCGGCGGACCGAGTCCGCCGCCCCGCTGCGCGCATGCGCCTGCCGGGCTCGCCCCGGCTTCCGGCTGCTACTTGATGCTCAGGAGCTCGATCTCGAAGACGAGCGTGGCGTTGGGCCCGATGTCTCCCCCGGCGCCCTGGCTTCCGTACGCCAGGTCGCTGGGGATGACGACGCGGTACTTGCTCCCCACCGGCATGAGCTGGAGCGCCTCGCTGAAGCCCGGGATCAGCCCCGACACGGGGAACTCGGCGGGATCGCCGTCCAAGGAGCTGTCGAACACGGTCCCGTCGATGAGGGTGCCCTTGTAGTGGAGCTCGACCGTGTCGTCCGCCGAGGGCGTGGGCCCGTCCCCATCCTGCAGGACCTCGTACTGGAGCCCGCTGTCGGTGGTGGTCACGCCCTCCTTGGCGCCGTTCTGCGCAAGGTAGGCCTCGCCCTCCGACTTGTTCTTGTCGCCCTGGGCGGTGCGCTCCGCCTGCTGGGCGGCCATGACGGCCTGGCTGAAGGCCTGCAGGGACGTCTGGATCTCGTCCTGGGAGAGGGCCGGCTCGCGGCCCGCCAGAGCGTCATCCAGCCCGCGGCGCAGGGCGTCCATGTCCAGGCTGTCCTTGGCCGGCTTCAGGTTGCGGCCCATGTCCAGGCCGATGCCGTAGCTGGCTTTCTGGTTGTCGGTCTCCAGCTTCGCGGAGCTGGAGCCCGTCCCGCCGCTGCACGCGGCGAGGAGAAGAGCGGCGCCCACCAGAGCGCCAGAATGGCGAAGTCGCATCTCGGAGTTCCTCAATGGATATGGAGAGAGGCCGGAAGGTAACGTCGGTGCCGCCTCCCGCCCACTCCCCCGCCCGGGCCGGAGGGCGTGCTCCCTCGGATGTCGCGTCGTCCCCGAGCCTTGGCGTCCCCGGCTTCGGAGGGCGCGGAGCGGCCGGATCAGCGGGGGACCACCACCGCCTCCGCCTCGATCTCCACCAGGTAGGCGTCGCCGATGATCCCGGCCTGCACCAGCGTATTGGCGGGCCCCACGTGGCCGAGCCGACGACCGTGCACGCGGGAGACGGCCTCCTGGTCGTCGGGACTGCGGATGTAGACCCGGGTACGCACGATGTCTTCCAGGCTCCCGCCCAGCGACCGGATGGCCCCCTCGATCTTGTCGAGGCAGAACACGGTCTGCGCCGCTGCATCCCGCCCCCCCACGACGCGCGTGCCGTGCGTCGCGGTGGTCCCCGATACCAGGATCCGGTCGCCGACGCGCGTAGCTCGGCTGAATCCCGCCATCTCCTCCCATACCGTTCCCGACAGGGCCCGGTACCGCCCGTCCTCACCCTCCACCACCGGATAGGGTGCCGGGAACGTGTCGAAGTGATGGCTCAGGTCCCCCGCGGCGGTGAGGAAGGGCGGTCTGCGGTACTCGTCCCCGGGCTCGCCCGGAGGAAGCCCCATCGCCTTCAACGCGGGCTCGAGCGTGTCCCGGTCCGCGTCGTCGAGACGGAAGGAGAAGAGGCGGGCGTTGTCCTCGATGTGATCGCTGTGGCCGGGCCTCGCCCCGATGATCACCCCCCCGACGCCCGGCCGGTCCAGGACCCAGCGGGTGGCTACGTTGGCGATGGACACGTCGTGGCGCCGAGCCACCGCCGCCGCGGCATCCAACACGCCCTGGAAGACGTCCCAGCCGCCCGCGGCCTCGATGAACCGCTTGTACTTCATGAGCGACCAGGTGGGCAGCTCGTCCACCGCCGGCTCCGGCGCGCCCATCCAGCGATCGGTGAGGAAACCGCCCGCCAGGGTGCCGTAGGCCAGCAGACGGACCCCGTGATCCTCGCACAACGACGCCATGGCGCGCCCGGGCCGACGATCCACCAGGGAATAGCAGACCTGGTTGCTCACCACGTCCACGCCGCTGTGCAGCAGCATCCGCAGGTGGTCGGTGTCGAAGTTGGTGACCCCCAGATGGCGGACCCGCCCCTCCAGCGTCATCTCCTGGAGGTAGAAGACGGCGTCCAGCCATGAGGGATCGGAGTAGCTCCACGCGTGGAACTGGAGGAGGTCGACCGCGTCGCTCCGAAGCCGGGCCAGGGCCCGGTCCACGGCGGCCTGGACGTCCTCCCGGCCCACGGGACCGGGGCGGGGCACCCACTTGGTGAGCAGGAGCACCCGCTCGGCGTTTCCGGGCCGACTCCGCAGGACCCCCGCCACCTCTTCCGCCGTCCCGTAGTGGTCGGCCATGTCGAAGGTCCCGAAGCCCCGATCCACGTAGGCCGAGAGAGCGTCGGCCGTGGCCTCGGGGTCCACCGGAACGCCGTCGCGCTCCATATCCGCGATCTGCCACAGCCCTACGAGGACCCGCGAGATCTCGAGATCGGGCGCCAGCGCCACGCGCTCCACACGGCTCATGCGCTCACTCCGGTGGAAGGGCCGCGAAGACGGCATGGAGATCCACGCCCCTGCGCCGCAGACGAACCGTCTCCCGCAGGTACACCAGGGTGGCGACGAGCATCACGGCGAGCCACACCCAGGTGGAGTGGAAGTACCACGCCCCCACGGGAGCCGTCAGGTCTTTATGGATATGCACCGCAAGGAAGAGCGCCAGGAGGAGGGCGCCCGTCAGGGCCGTCGGGACCTGGACCCTGCGGGACCTCACCACGCTCGCCCGGGCGGCCAGCTCCGGGTTCCGTCCGGGAAGGCGCAGCACGGCCAGGCACATGACCAGGAAGTTGACCAGCATGGACATGACCATGATGTCCACCCCCAGGAAGAAGTCTCCGGCGAAGTGGCTCCCGAAGATGGCCACGGTGGCGACACCACCCGAGGCGACGAGGGCCACGTGGGGAGTGTGCCACCGCGGGTGGACCCGCGCGACGACCCGGGGGAACACCCCGTCCTCCGCCCACGCGAACATGAGCCGCGACACGGACAGGAGCATGGCCGGGAGGTCGTTGCCCAGCGCGACCGCGGCGCCCGCCACGATGAGGACGGTCCATCCCGGCGAGAGCACGTAGCCCAGGAGCCCGGGGGCGGTCAGGTCCTGCGTCCGGGCCCGGTCCGCCACGAAGGCCCAGGGGACCGCGTGGTAGACGGCCCCGGTGAAGAGGAAGTAGAACGAACCCACGGTCACCACGGCCAGGCCGATGGCCAGCGGCAGCGTGCGTCCCGGATTGCGGGCCTCGCCGCCGGCCTGGGCGATGGAGTCGAATCCGATGAACCCCGAAAAGAGCACTGCGGCGGCCGCAAGGAAGGTGGCGAGCGAGCGATCCACGGCCGGGGCCGGCGGCACCGCCACCCCTTCCCGGGCCAGGAGCGCCGCTGCGAAGTCCGCGTGGTCGTATTGGAACCCCGCCACGATGACCACGGCGCCCAGGGCGAACATGAGGAACATGAGGGGCACCAGCACCCGCTCGTAGACCTGGACCCCGCGGAGGTTGATCCACACGCTCGCCCACAGGAACACGAGGGCCACCAGCACGCGGACGGACCCCTGCTCGAGGGCCGCCGCCCCCCCGCCCCACCCCACGGCCGAGGCGATGTCACGCAGGAAGGGGACGAGGAGGTACGCCACCACCCCGATGGCGATGGAAAGGCCGAACCACTGGGAGAACGAGGCTACGAACCCCAGGTAGGGATGGAGGCCGCGGCTGGCGTAGATGTAGCTCCCTCCGGCACGCGGCATCGCCGACGCCAGGATGGCGTAGGCCATGGCCGCGAGGAAGGCCGGAACCGCGGCGAACAGGAACGCAGGCAGAACCCAGGAGCCGACGCCCGGCACGTTCCGCTGCAGCATGAACGGCACCACGTTGATCCCGGCGCCCAGCATGGAGCAGATCCCGGTGGCGGCCAGACCCAGGAGGCCGAGCCTTCTCTGCAGACCGGTGGAAGACGGCGCAACCGGGTGGGCCATTCGGGGTGGATCCTGGAAGGAGCTGCGATGCGGTCGGCGGCGAACAACGTGCCCCCTCCCACCCTTCCGTCGCAAGCGGGAACACCATCGCATCACCGCCGGTTCATGCACGCTATTCGCATACCATTGCACCATTTAGTGCAAATTGGTCCAGATACGAATAACTTGCGAGAAGGACGGAGAAGCCCCACACTGACGCCGCCATTCGAGACCCTCCCTCGCTTCTCGGATGCACTACTCCCGATTCCGATCCTGTCCACTTCAGGAAGGAGGAGTTTAGATGCGTCGAGCTGTACTGTTCATGATGGCGGCCCTGCTGGGCTGGGTCGCCCCTCCCCGACTCGCTGGTCAGGTGGGGAACGTAGCCGGGAGGGTCGTGGCCGACGACGGCGCCGCCGTCTCGGGTGCCCAGATCAGCGTCGAAGGCACGGGCAAAGGTGGGATCACCAACGCCCGGGGCGCCTTCCTCGTCCTCAACGTGCCGGTGGGCACGTACACCGTCTCCGTCCAGAGCATCGGGTACGAGAGCGCCGAGGTGTCGGTGACCGTCACCGCCGGCGAGACCTCCACGCACAACTTCCGCATCGGCCACATGGCCGTGGCGGTGGAGGGCGTGGCGGTGACCGTCGGCTCCCGAGCCGCCCACACGGCGGCCGACGAGCTGGCGGTCCCCGTCGATGTCTACAGCCAGACGGAGATCCTGGCCGCGACGCCCCAGCTGGAAATGGCGTCGGCCCTGCAGGAGCTCTCCCCTTCGATCTTCTTCCCGAGACCGCAGATCGCCGACCTCACCTCGGGCGTCCGGCCGTTCCAGCTCCGTGGCCTCAGCCCGGACCACTCCCTGGTCCTCATCAACGGCAAGCGCCGCCACCCCACGGCGGTGGTCCACGTGTTCGGGGCCGGTGCCATGGGCTCGGGCTCCAGCGGCGTGGACATGAACGCCATCGTGCCCTCGGCCATCGGCGGCATGAACATCCTCCGTGACGGGGCCGCCGCTCAGTACGGCTCCGACGCCATCGCCGGCGTCATCAACGTCCAGCTCCGGGACGACATCCACGCCCCGGAGATGACCATGTCCCTGGGGCAGTACCGCACGGGCGGGTTCAGCCCCGACGGCAACCGCGCCGAGTTCAGCGGGAGTTGGGGCCTGGGCCTGGGCGAGAAGGGCACGCTCGTGCTCAGCGGGATGTACTCCGCCCGGGGTGAGACCGAGCGGGCCGGACCGGATCCACGCGACCAGATCGTCCCCGGCGACGCCGACGTCGTGGCCGACGTGGACGGCGACGGCGTGAACGAGGTCGTGACCCAGAACAACCCGGTCAACATGCCCAACCACGTCATCGGCGACGGTGCTTCGCACAATATGGGCTTCATGTGGAACATGAACTACGGTCTGGGCGAGGATCAGACCAACAGCCTGTACACATTCGGGGGCTACACCTTCCGGCGCGACCGCCATTCGGGCTACTATCGCCGGGGCATCGACAACCGCAACTGGCCCACGATCCACCCCATGGGCTTCCTGCCCCACTTCCGGGGCGACACCCAGGACTTCATGGCCGTCGGCGGGCTGCGCGGCTTCCTGGGCGACTGGAACTACGACGTGAGCACCCAGTGGGACCGGGACCGGCTCGACGTCCGCATCTACAACACCCTCAACGTCTCGCTGGGACCGTGCCTGGACTCGGCGTGCGCGCCTGGGCCCGACGGCATCATGGGCACCGCCGACGACCCGGGGGTCCCCAACAAGACCGACGTGTACGCCGGTGCGCTGGTGCTGAACCAGGCCACCACGCAGGCCGACTTCTCCCGCGGCGTGGACATCGGAACGGCATCGCCGCTCACCGTGTCCCTGGGCGGGCAGTTCCGCGCCGACAACTTCCAGATCATCGCCGGTGAGGAGGCATCCTGGGTCAACGGCTGGCACCCGAACCGCTCCGGCGGCATCGCGCCTCCGGGGAGCCAGGTCTTCACCGGGTACCGCCCGGACCAGGCCGTCTCCAAGTGGCGGACCAACGTGGGCGCCTACATCGACCTGGAAAACGACATCACCGACAAGTTCCTTCTGGCCGGTGCTGCGCGGTTCGAGAACTACAGCGACTTCGGGAGCACGGTGACGGGCAAGCTGGCCGCCCGCCTCCAGCCCGCGAAGCAGTTCATCATCCGAGGCGCGGTGAGCACCGGCTTCCGGGCGCCCGGTCTCAACCAGAGCTACTACACCCACGTGTCCACGGGCTTCCGCAACGACGGCAGCGGGAACCAGGTCGCGTACGAGATCGGAGAGATCCCGGTGGAGTCCCCCGAGGCCAGGGCCCTGGGCGCCCAGCCGCTCAAGGAGGAGACCTCGAGGGACTACAGCGGCGGCATCGCCTTGACGCCGGTCGAGCGCCTCACGTTCACCGTGGACGCCTACCGCGTGAGCGTAGACAACCGCATCATCCTGAGCGGCTCGCTGAGCGGTCCCACGGTGGAGGAGCTCCTGCGGCCGTACGGGTCGCCGACGGTGAAGTTCTTCAGCAACGCCGTGGACACGCGCACGACGGGCGTCGACATATCGGCCCAGTACCGGCACCTGCTCGAAGACGGGGCCTACCTGGAGTTCCTGGCCCAGTACAACCGGAACAAGCTCGAGGTCACGGGCGTGCACGTGCCGCCGGTGATCGCCGAGATCCAGGACCAGGTCTTCGACAGCGGCGACAAGTACGACCTGGAGCACGGCCGGCCCAAAGACCGAGCGACCCTGCGCACGCGCTACGTGCAGGGCGGGCTCAACGTCGAGTTGTCGGGTAACTACTACGGCCTCCAGGCGTTCCGCCTCCAGGAGGGTCCTGCCGCGCTGCCCGACATCTGCGGCACCGGGCTCGACGGGCTCCGCTGCGATTCATCCGGCGACGTCTTCCTGGACGACGGCCCCAACTGGGTGTTCGACGGCCGCCTCGGCTACAAGTTCATGGGCAAATACGAGCTGGCCATCGGCGCCGAGAACCTCTTCGACAAGAAGCCCCCGGTCCGGCCGGACGGCTTCAACTTCCTGGGGATCTTCCCCTACAACAGCGGCTCCGGCCTGAGCATGAACGGCCGCTACGTGTACACGCAGCTCAAGGTGAGCATGTAGACCCGGTTCCGTAGCCCTCGGGCTCCGGATACGACAGAGCGCCCCAGCCCGTCCGACGGGCTGGGGCGCTTCCCTGTAGTGCCCCTGGCCAATCCGCCGATCTCAACGCATGGTATCCGTGGATTGTCATCAAGAATGTCTCCACGACATGCACCGAACCCGGGGATCGGGAGCGCGCCGCCGATCGGACCTTCCTCGCCGCCGATCCGAAATCGTCCGAGCATCGAGTTCCGGAGGTACACCATGACCGGCCGTTCCCGTCCGAAGAGGGCGTACCGTCCCGCGGCCCGCGGGCTCCCCCTCTTCGCACTGCTGGCCCTCCTGCTTCCCGTGGGTCTCGAGGCCCAGAACGGACAGTGGGACCCGCAGCAGATCCTGGACGCCAAGACGTACGTCGCACCCCAGCAGGAGATCGCCGAGGCCGTTCTCGCGCCCCGGTACCTCAACGCCACCCTGTCGGACATGAGCGCCGACCGGAAGTGGTTCGTCCACGAGATCGGGGACGGGCCCGTCCCCATGACGCGCTTCTCCAAGCCCTTCGACGAGTTGGGCGGCATGTTCCTGGACTTCGCCGCCAACCGGGACCGCAGCCTCACCATCCGCAGCAACGCGGCCCTGGAGGTGATCTCCGCCGAGGACGGCCGCACGGTGAGCATCCGGCTCCCCGACGGAGCGAGGGTCTCCGATGCCACCTGGTCCCCCGAGGGAGAGCAGCTGGCCTTCTTCGTCCACACGCCCACGGCGACCCACATCTGGGTGGCCGATCCCGAGACGGGGCGCGCGCGCCAGATCACGCGCTCGCCGGTGCTGGCCACGGCGGTCACCTCCTTCGAATGGACCGCCGACGGGTCGGAGATCGTCACGGTGCTGCCCCCCGACGGCCGGGCCGCCCGGCCCCTCCCGCCCGCAGTGCCCCAGGGCCCGCAGAGGAAGGAGACCGAGAAGGGCGACAACATCCTGCGCACCTACGCCAGCCTCATGAAGACGCCCTACGACGAGCAGCTCCTGGAGTGGCACGTCACGGGTCAGCTGGCTTTCATCAACGTGCAGAGCCGCCGCGTCCAGAAGGTGGGCGAGCCCACCATGATCTGGGCCTTCGACGCCGCGCCCGACGGGAAGTACGTGGAGGTCACCGAGCTCCTGAAGCCCTTCAGCTACATCGTGCCGGTGAGCAGCTTCGGGAAGAAGGAGGTGATCTGGGATCGGTCGGGCCAGGTCCTGGCCACCGTCCAGGACACCCCCATGAACACGGGGCTGGGGGACCGCCGTCCCACGGCGCCCGGGGTCGGCGGCAATGACAACGACACCGGCAAGCGCCAGGTCGCGTGGCGGGACGACAACCGGGGCCTCACGTTCCTGGAGCAGGAGCCCGCCCCCGACTCGGCCAGCGAAGCGCAGCCCGCCGGCGAGGGGCAGCAGCGTGCCCGCCGGAAGGACCGGGTCATGCTGTGGGCGCCCCCCTTCGACAGCGCCAGCCTCTCCGTCGTGTACGAAAACGACAACCGCATCACGATGCACAACTACGCTCCAGACTACGGCTGGCTCTTCCTGTCGGAGCGTCAGGGGGAGAACACCCACGAGTTCGCGGTAGATCTTGCGGACCCGGGCACCAAGCACACGCTGGCCCGCTACGGGAACGACGACTTCTACGCGAACCCGGGGACGCTGGTGCCCACCGGCGGCGGCGTGCCCGCCACCGGACGCAGCTACTACCGCAGGGGCCCCAGCGGCGGAGGCACCGTGCAGCTCTCGGCGGATGGAGGCTCGGTCTTCTACTACGGGACCGCGTACGACCGAGA
>JASFRY010000093.1:0-10859 GCA_050114675.1 Gemmatimonadota bacterium
GTGTTGCCGACGAGGCGCGACAGGCCGCGGAAGCGACCCTCGAGTTCCGGGGTCAAGGTGCGCATGGGGCCCTCCGGCGATGATGCGAGGCGCGGACACACGATCCGGCATCCTACGATGGCTCTTCCCGGGATCCGGGGACCATGGGGAGTCCTCCCCGTCGCCATGTGGGGCGTTCCCCGGGGCCTCTTCGGCACCACCGTCCCACGGCCCTCCCCACGGCGATCGCACCGGGGCGGAGGATCAGTCCGTCAGCTCGGCCACACCCTCCACCAGGCGATCCACCTCTTCGAGCGTCGTGTAGCAGGCACATCCGGCCCGCACCAGCCCCCCCTCCACCCCCAGATCCTCCGGCACGTGGGCCGCATAGAAGTGCCCGTGGGACACGAAGACGCCGTGCCGCCCGGAGAGGTGGGCCGCCACCTTCCGGGCGTCGTGACCCGCCACGGTGAACGACAAGGTGGGCGTGCGGGGCTGACCGGGTGGCGGACCGTAGAGCGTGACCCGGGGGAGGGCGGAGAGCCCCTCCCACATGCGGGCCAGCAGGACCTCTCCTCGGGCGTGGAGCGCCGCATAGCTTCGGCCCAACCGCGCCCTGCGGGTGGCTCCGCCGGCCAGCGACGCCAGGAACTCCACGGCGGCGGCGCATCCCGCCATGTCCTCATGGCTCTGGGTGCCGGTCTCGAAGCGCTCCGGCGCCACCGCCGGAGCGCACGGGAGCCGCGGCACGTCGAGCCCGTCCAGGAGCTCGGCGGGCGCGTAGAGCACGCCGGCGTGGGGTCCGTAGAACTTGTAGGGGGAGCAGGCCAGGAAGTCGCACCCCATGGCCCGGGCCGCGGGGAGCATGTGGGGCACCGCATGCACGGCGTCCACGAAGGTCAGGGCGCCGACGGTCCGGGCCCGCTCCAGGAGGGGAACCAGGTTGGTGACGGTGCCCAGGGCATTGGACGCCCAGCCCAACGCCACGAGCTTCGTGCGGGGCCCCAGCAGGCGGGCGTAGGCGTCGGTGTCCAGCGTGCCGTCGCCCGGCCGAAAAGGCACCTCCCGGACCACCACGCCCCGCTCGGCCTCGAGGGCCCTCCAGGGCGATACGTTGGCCAGGTGGTCCAGCCGGGTCACCACGATCTCGTCGCCGGGCTCCATGCGCCGGCCCACGCTGCGGCTCACATGGTAGGTCAGCGTGGTCATGTTGGGCCCGAACACCACGTCGGCGGGCCGGCAGCCCAGGAGATCGGCCATGGCCGCCCGGCCGCGCGCCACGGCCGCGTCGGTCTCCGCGCTGGAGGGATGGGCCCAGCGCCGATTGCCGTTGTGGTGGAGGAGGTGGTCGGCGATGGCGTCCACCACTCCCCGGGGCACCTGGGTACCCCCGGGCCCGTCGAAGTAGGCCACCGGGTGCCCGGCATGCACCCGCTCCAGAGCCGGAAAGTCTGCCCGGATCTCCTCCACGGACCGCACGTCCGCCACGGCCTCCAACGTCGCGTCTCCCGCTTCCTCCGAGCGCTCCATGGGGCCTACCTCCCTTCCGGCGTGCCGTACGGATAGAGGGTGCTCAGGTCCGCATGCTCGTAGGGGAGCGCGTCGAGGAACGTGGTCCCCACGTACGGCGCCGGCGCCTCCACGACCACGATGGTCCGCGCGAAACCCGTCTCGTCGAAGCCCCGTCGGAAGTGGACCCGTGACTTCACCACGAAGACGTCGTAGTCGTCGGGGCTCACCGAGCCGAACCGGAAGGCCTCGGGGCTGGTGATCTGGGTGTAGGCCGGAGCCAGGATGACCAGGTTGCCGTCGCCGAAGGCCACGGCGGTGGTATACTCGTATCCCGCCCACGGTCCCGCGTACGCAACGACTCCGTGCACCGGATAGGGATCGCCACCCGACTCGGTGTACCCACCCACCAGGATGTCCACCGTGTCGCCGGGCTCCACGCCGGCGGCCTGCAGCGAGTCGAGCGCCGCCGGCGACGATATGGCCCCGTAGAGCGTCCGTCCGATGCCCGCCTGCTGGAACGCGCGCAGGATGTGCGTCGCGTCGCCGGGGCGGTCGGAGTGGTCGCCCACCGCCACGGGCACCCTGCCGTCCGCCACGGCCCGCTGGACGATGCGCGCCGCCTCTCCGGGCTGGGGCAGCGACGAAGAGGCGAAGCGCTCCCGCACCCGCCACATGTAGTCGCTCATGTCGTCGGCGATCCGGTCGGCCAGTGCCTGGTCTCCGTTGGTCATGACCTCGACGGTGGCGCCCACGTCGGGGACGTCGGTCCACGGAAAGCCGTAGAAGACGCTCACGAAGGCGTCGGGCTCCCGGGCTTCCCAGCGCCGCGCCCGCTCCATGATGTCCATGGACGGAGACGCACCCGTCCACTGCACCACCGTGGGCGTGATGATCCCCGGCTTCCGGGTCGCCGTGGTCGGCGTGTAGGTGCCGCTCATGACGCGATGGAGGGCACGGGCCGCGCGCTCCCCCTGGAGGCCCGCATCGTAGTGGGGATAGCGCTTGGTGACGAAGGCGAAGTCGGCGTGGCGGAGGAACTCGGCATCCTCGTCGCCGTGGAGATCGAAGGTGGCCGCGATGGGCACCTCCGGCCCCACCACCTCCCGGAACCGACGCGCGATCTCGGCCTCGGGACGCGGCACGTCGCGCACGCCCATGGCCCCGTGGAGGGCCAGATACACGCCCTGGACGGGCATGGCGGCCTTCAGCTCCCCGATG
Organism: Gemmatimonadota bacterium; assembly: GCA_050114675.1. Taxonomy (GTDB): domain Bacteria; phylum Gemmatimonadota; class Gemmatimonadetes; order Longimicrobiales; family Gaopeijiaceae; genus SZUA-318. The sequence goes on from JASFRY010000093.1 coordinate 2,710, forward strand.
GCCTGGTCCACGAAATGATCGAAGGTGTCCCGGGTATTCCAGCTCCGGGACGACCCGCCGAACGCCTCGTCGGGAGAGGTGAGGCCCACCAGCTCCATGTCTCCGTAGTCGTCGGCCTGCCGGACGAAGCCCCGGATGTACCCGTCGGAGCGGAGGAGCTCCTGGCCCGAGACGGGAGGGCCCAGGCGCGTCCAGTCGGCCACGGTCACGTCCCCGCCGGGGCAGAACGTGCAGGTCTCGTGCTGGAACTTGAAGACGGCGACGCGGAAGGGCGCGTCGGCCGCTGCGTCGCTCCCGGAGCACCCAGCGAGCGTCGCGAGGAGAGCGAGTCCGAAGGGGAAGGGCCGTGGTAGGCGCATGGCGAGGAATCCCGGCTCAGCGGTGGCGTTCACCGACCCGCGGCGCGCGGGAGGGACCGGGGCCGGCCGACGCATGTGAGATACGCCACCACACCGTCCATGGGAAGGCCCCCCTCTACGGGCGGTCATGGGCGCTCCACAAGCGCCGAGGCGGAGCGGGTGGGGAACCTGGCCGCGCGTAGGGTACTACCATCACCCGTCATGGGGACCCCCCTCGCCATCCGCCAGAGAGCGAACCACGTGCGCCGGCCCGCTTGCCCACCTCGCTTCCCGTCAGCCAGGGCCCTTATCCCCCTGGTGGTCCTGTCGGCCGCCTTCTCCACCGCGTGCCATCGGTTCACCAACGAGCCCTTCCCTCCCCGGGTCCGGCCGGGCGTCCAGGTGACGCTCTCCCAGGACCGCGTGTGGGCGGCCGTCGTGGAATTCGTCAACGTACGGGGCGTGGGTGTGGCACGGGTCGATTCACTCAGCGCCACCCATGCCGTGACCACCGACTGGTTCGACATGTCGAGCATCCAGTCCCCCGACGGACCCGTGGCCACCTGTCCTTCCACGTCGGAAGGGCCCCCGCGTGCCTACCGGGGCCGCTACCGGTTCACGGTCGGAGCCCGGACGATCCACTCCTTCCTGACCGTGGAGGCCCACTGGCAGGCCGAGCGGCTCGAAGGTCTGGACGGGACTCCCGCATGGGTGGACTGCACCAGCACCGGGACCTGGGAGAAGCGTACGGTGGACTGGCTCGTGCTGAGAGCTCGCGAGATCCGTCCGGGCCTCGTGGGCTGAGACCGCTCCAGAACGAGAACCTTGCCGGCGGCGGATCTTCGGTGTTTATTTGGGTCCGTGACCTCCTGCCCCGACGACCCTTCCCGTGGATGAGGATGACGACGATGGACGGTGCGATGCTGCTCCCCGAGTTCGACCAGGAGATGGCCAACACCCGCAAGATGCTGGAGCGGGTGCCCGACGAGAAGCTGCAGTTCAAGCCACACGACAAGTCCTTCAGCCTCCTCGAGCTGGCATCCCACGTGGGCAACCTCCCGACCTGGACGAAGGCGACCCTCACCACTACCGAGCTGGACCTGGACCAGCCGTGGGAGCGGACGCCTCCCACGAATCGGGCCGAGGTCCTCGCCGAGTTCGAGAAGGCGGCGGCCGAGGCCCGGGCGGTCCTGGAAGCGGTCAGCGCCGAGGAACTGCAGGTCGACTGGACGCTGCGCTCCGGTGACCAGGTGTGGTTCACGATGCCGCGGGCGGCCGTATTCCGTTCCTTCGTCATGAGCCACCTCATCCACCACCGGGCCCAGCTCGGCGTATACCTCCGGCTCCTGGACGTCCCGGTGCCCGGCATGTACGGCCCCTCCGCCGACGACGCGTAGCCCCGGCCCCCGACGCCCCGACCCGTCCGGCGTCATGGACCCCGGGTCCGTCAGACGCCCTCGGGCGCAGCGTCCCTTCGCCCCCGTCGCGCCTCGTTCGGTGCCGCCGGGGGCGAGGTCTATCCCCCGAGCTCGTCCAGAAAAGCTCGTCCGTACCGCTCCAGCTTGGCCGGGCCGACCCCTGGAACCTCCAGCAGACCGGCGGGCGTGGTGGGGCGACGCGAGGCCATTTCCTTCAGCACCTTGTCACTGAACACGATGTAGGCCGGCACGCCCTGGCGGTCCGCCAGCTCCTTCCGGAGGGCTCGCAGGCGCTGGAAGAGGGCCTCGGCGGCAGGATCGTCGACGCCGGGCCCGGCCGTGGAGCGCACGTGGGCGCTCCGGCTCGGGGTCGCTGCCCGCGCGGCGCCACCTCGACCTCGGGCCATCATGGCTTCGGCGGCCAGATCCTCGGCGCCCACCTCCGTGCATATGTCGCAGGAGGTGTCGCACGGCCCCATCTCTTCGTCGAAGTGGCGCAGGATGGCCTGGTGGCGGCATCGCCCCGTCTCCAGGAGGTTGAAGAAGCGCACCGTTGCCTCGCGCTTCGCATGCCAGACCTCCGGGTCCTCGATGTCGCTCAGGAAGCGCTCGTGCAGCTTCACGTCGGCCCACGAGTAGAAGAGCACGCAGTCGCTCTCCAATCCGTCGCGTCCCGCGCGTCCCATCTCCTGGTACCACGACTCCACGTCCTTGGGCATGTCCCGGTGGATGACGAACCGCACGTTGGACTTGTCGATGCCCATGCCGAAGGCGACGGTCGCCACCACCACGTCCACGTCGTCCCGCTGAAACGCCTCCTGGTTCCGGTGTCGCTCGTCGTCGGGGAGACCGGCGTGGTAGGCGACCGCTTTCACGCCGTTCTTGCGCAGGTAGTCCGCGGTCTGCTCCACTCCGCGGCGACTCAGGCAGTAGACGATGCCGCTCTCGCCCGCCCGGCGGCGTATCAGGGCCAGGATCTCCTTACGGGTGTTCCCCGATCCCTTCTTGCGGCAGCGCACCAGGAGGTTGGGCCGGAAGAAGGATCCCTTGTAGCCCGCCGGCTTCCTCATGCCGAGCTGACGGAGGATGTCCCGGGCCACCACGCGGGTCGCGGTGGCCGTCAGCGCCAGCACCGGGACGTCCAGACCGACCTTCAGCCCCTCGAGCCGGCGGTAGGAGGGGCGGAAGTCGTGGCCCCACTGGCTGATGCAGTGCGCCTCGTCCACCACGAGCAGCGAGATGGGACATCCCTGCACGAAGTCCCGCAGCCGTCCGTCCAGGGCTTCCGGCGCCAGGAAGACCAGCTCGTGGTCGCCACGGCGGAGGCCGGCCAGGCGGCTCTGCCGCTCCTCGGGGTCGAGGGTGGAGTTGATCTCCACCGCCCGGAATCCCAGGGCCCGCAGGGCATCCACCTGGTCCTTCATGAGGCTGATGAGGGGGGACACCACCAGCACCGTACCCTCGAGGATGCGCGCAGGGAGCTGGTAGGTCAGCGACTTCCCGGCACCGGTCGGCATGACGGCGATGCAATCCCGCCCCGCGAGCACCGCGTCGATGACCTCTCGCTGGCCCGGGCGGAACGCGTCGAAGCCGAAGACGTCGCGGAGGACGGAGAGGGGATCGGGGGGGGAGGGCACGGGCAGCGGCGGCGTGGAGGTCTAGGATGCGCGGACACCGAAGCTAACAGGTCCCGCGCGGGCGCGACGATGCTCCGACCAGCACCCGGCCGGGGGGCGGACGTCAGCCTCCCGCGGCCGTGGTGTCCGCCGGGATGATCTGCTTGAGATCCCTCGAAAGCCCCCCTTGGCCCAGGTACTGGAGGAGGGCCGTCGACGCGTGCGCTTCGTTCACCGAGGTCAGCCCCACCGTGTAGACGAACTGCCCTTCCGGCGGGCCCTGCCCCTCCGTCGGCGTGGTGACCTTCAGTGCCGTGAAGCTCAGGGGAGCGCCGGCCTCGAGCTGCTCGATGACGTGCTGGTTGGCCGGCACCATGGCCTGCACCACACCGCCCTGGGGCGCCGCGGACATGCTCCACACCACGTCGGGCTGGGCCACGTCGCCGAAGTGGAGGATGTAGTGGGTCTCGCCCGCCATGGGCGGCGGCACGTTCGCCTGGATCTCCAGCGCCGGCGCCATGAGCAGGGCCGGATGGTCGAACTGGAGCCCGAGGCTGTCCAGACGTGCGTGGAACTCGGCGGCCTGCGCCTCCGTCATCTGGGCGCGTTGCCGGAGCATGGGAGCCAAGGCCACGGCCACGACGATGTTCCCGTGGCGCGCCTGAGACGCCGTTCGCGCGCCGACGAGCGACTGTCCGTCCTGCCCCACCCGGATGGGGACGGGAGACGACCAGGGACGGTACTCCTCCACGTCCCAGAGGTCTTCGGCATGGTCCACGAATCGGAAGAGCGAACCGGGCGTCGTATCCGCGGCCGCCGCACAGACCTGGCTGTCCATGGAGGTGGAGTCGCACGCCTCGAGCACCGCGGGACGGACCAGGACCGCCCCCTGGCAGGGCATGGCCTCCTGCTGGATCTCCTGGGCGTCCTGCGTCTCGGCCTCGAACTGGCTCCGAAGGGTGTCCATGGCCTCCTGGAGCCGCTGCCGCACGGCGTCCTTGGCCGCACGCCGCTGCTCCAGGATGGCCGAATCCCCGGTGGCGGCGTACCGCTCACCCATGTGCGCGTCCCGGTTGAACCAGTCCCGCACCGCCTGCTCCACCGGGTCCGAGCCGTCCAACGACGGGTCGATCTGGGTCGAGTCCTCCAGGGCGATGGACCGGGCGATGTCCTGAAGCCGGACGACGCGCCGGCGGACCGGCTCGACGCGCATGTTGAGCTCGCCGAGGCGCCCCAGCGCCGTCACGCAGGACCGGGAGCGCTGGTTCTCGATCCGGGCCATCCCGGGCGGCGGCGCATCCTGAGCGCGGGCTGCGGCAGGCAGCGCGACGAGGACGGCGAGGAGGGCGGTAGCTGTGTTGGGTCTCAAGACGTGCTCCAATGTGTTCTTCGCAAGGTGAGTCCCAATGATAAAGCAGGACCGCCCCGGAAGGTCCATGGACCCGGGAGGACACCGGCGCGTGAGGCGGCCTGTGGCTATACTCTCCCCGTCCCTCCCCGCGACTCCGGGCGCGCTTCCTCCCCACGCGCCTTCCTCGACCACGGATCCGAGCCATCATGATCACCGCCCTGGCGTTCGCCGCACTCATCCAGGTTCCGCCCCTCGTCCAGGTGCCGGCGCGGGACCAGCCCCTCGCACCCGGTACGCGATACGACCCCGCCATTCCCACGGTGGAGCAGGTCACCGGTCACGACGTCCGAGCCTCCATCACGCCACCCGCGGACATCGTCCGCTACATGGAAGCCCTCCACGAGGCCGCGCCGGAGCGCACCCGGCTCCTTCGCTACGCCGAGAGCTGGGAGGGACGGCCGCTGGTGGTGTTGGTCATCGGCTCGGCCGAGCGCATGGCGCGCCTCGACGACATCAAGGGAGATCTGGATCGTCTGGCCGATCCCCGGGGCCTCTCCGAGGCGGACGCCGAGGCGCTGGTGGGCCGCCTGCCCGTTGTGACCATGATCCTCCACGGCATCCACGGGAACGAGATCAGCTCCAACGGGGCGGCCATGGCCGAGGCCTACCACCTTCTCGCCGCCCGGGGCGACGCCGACGTGGACCTCATCTTCCGGGAGAGCCTGGTCCTCATCGATCCCATGGAAAACCCCGACGGACGCAATCGCTTCGTCTACCAGAACGCCGTCGCCGCTGCCCGGTGGCCCGACCCGGACACCTACTCGGCCGAGCACGACGAGCCGTGGCCCGGCGGGCGCGGGAACCACTATCTCTTCGACCTGAACCGGGACCTCTTCGTGCAGAGCCAGCCCGAGACCCGGGGCAAGGCCAGGATCATGCTCGAGTACCACCCCCAGATCCTGGCCGACCTCCACGAGATGGGCGGCAACGCCACGTACTTCTTCCCGCCCACGGCGCCGCCGGCGAACCCCTGGTTCACCGACGCCCAGATCCAGCTCATGGACGTCTTCGGAGAGGCCAACGCCCACGCCTTCGACCAGCGCGGCTTCGCCTATTTCAACCGCGCCACGTACGACGCCTTCTATCCCGGGTACGTGGACATGTGGCCCATGACCCAGGGCGCCATGGCCATGACCTTCGAGCAGGCCTCCCCGCGGGCGCTGGTCCTCCGAAAGTCCGACGGCACCCTCATGACCTATGGGGACGGCGTCACCCACCACTTCACGGCGGCCCTCCAGACCATGGTCACGGCGGCCCGGAACCGGGATGGCATCCTCCGCGACTACCTGGCCTTCCGCCGGAGCGCCGCCCGGGGGTTGGACGGACCGGCGGAGTACGTCCTCACCTCCCACGACCCGGGGATGGCGGCGCGGCTGGCCTCCGAGCTGGTGAGGAACGGGGTCGAGGTCCATGAGGCGTCCCGGGCCGTGGAGGTGGGAGGCCGCACCCTCCCCGCCCGAAGCACGTACATCGTGCCGCTCCGGCAGCCCAATGCCCGACTGGCCCGCGTGCTCCTGGACCGGAACGTCCCCATGGACTCGGACTTCGTCGCCCGCCAGATCCAGCGGCGGGCGAACCGCGAGCGCGACGAGATCTACGACGTGACGGCGTGGAGCCAGTCCCTGTTGTGGGACGTGGACGCCATCCCCGTGGATCGGCCCACGGGGGCTGCCGGCGACCTCGTCCCGGCCGATATGCCCCCAACCTCCGACGCGCTGCCGGCGGCCACGGTGGGCTACCTCCTTCCCTGGGGCACCAACGCGGCCGCCGCGGTGGCCGAGGCGCTCCGGGAAGGCGTCTTCGTGCGCTCCGCAGGTGGCGACTTCACCCTGGGCGGCCGACACTTCGGCGTGGGCACCGCCATCGTGCGCACGTCCGACAACGGTGCCGATCTGGCGGAGAAGCTCGGGCGGATCGCCGCAGCCCACCACGCCGAGGTGGTGCCCGTGGACGACTCCTACGTCCGCGAGGGCACCTCCCTGGGGAGCCGACAGACCCGGGCCCTGCACGAGCCCCGGGTGCTCCTGGTCTATGACGCACCCGCATCGAGCCTCTCCGCCGGGTGGGCCCGCTACGTCCTGGAGCGCCGCTATGGGCAGCGGGTGACGGCGGTGCGGGCTTCCACCCTGGGCCGGGTGACCTTGCCCGACTACGACGTCGTCGTCTTCCCCAGCGGCAGCTACGCCGGCGTGGTGGGCCGCGGGCTGGTGGACCGGCTCCAGACCTGGCTGCGGGACGGAGGCACGCTCATCACCCTGGGAGCGTCCAGCCGGTGGGCCGCCCGGGAGAGCGTCGGCCTCCTGTCGACCTCGGCCGAGCGCCGCGGGGGGAGAGCCGAGGGAACCGAGCCCCCGAAGGTGGGCACCGCGGAACAACCCATCGACTACCTGGACGCCATCGCACCCGCCGACGAGGCGCCCGAGCCCGTGCCCGGCGCCATCCTGCGCACGATCCTGGATACGGACCACTGGCTCGCCGCTGGGACCGACGGGGAGATCGGGGTCCTGGTGGAGAGCGCCCGGGTGTTCAGCCCCATCACCCTGGACCAGGGCACCAACGTGGGCCGTTACGCCGGCGTGGACTCCCTGGTGGAGAGCGGCATCGTCTGGGAGGAGGCCCGCCCGCAGCTCGCCAACAAGGCGTTCCTCATCCACCAGCCGGTGGGGCGCGGGCAGGTCATCGCCTTCGCCGAGGATCCCAACTACCGGGCGTACACCGAAGCCACCATGCTCCTCTTCGTGAACGCCGTGCTCCTGGGCCCCGGCCGGTAGGCCGGAGAAGGACCGGGCCGGGGCGACGCAACCGCCGTCGCCCCGGCCCACGCCTCGCCGTACGTCACGTCGCCGACGCTCTACGTCGGAGGCTACGTCGATTCCGACCCTCCACTCCGACGCGCGGCGTACGGTGCCGGCCGGCGGCATGGGACATCGTTCTCTCGTGGGCACGGATGCCCACCCAGCCCCCCTTCACGGAGAACGAGCCATGTCACGCGCCATCCTCCTCGCGGCCGCCGCCGCCCTGATCCTGGGCGACACGCCCATCCATCTGTCCGCCCAGAACGTGCCCCAGGTGCCCGAGGCCCAGCGGGCGCGGAAGCTCCCCCGCCAGAGCCTGGCGGGCCCCCGCTTCGGGTTCACCACATTCACCGGAGAGACCGCAGACCTGCGGGCCCAGGCCGATCTGGAGCCCATCATGAGCCAGTTCGGCTGGCAGTTCGAGACCCAGATCGTGTCCCTCACCGGTGGCAACCAGGCCCTCATGGAATGGGTCTTCCTCCTGGGCGGTCTGGAGCAGGACGAAGCCAACCTCTCCCTGGCCTGGCTCACGGGATACCGACTGCAGAACGGGGTCGAGCTGGGCGTGGGAC
>JASFRY010000094.1:0-10843 GCA_050114675.1 Gemmatimonadota bacterium
GTTCGCACCGGTTCCCCTGGTGGAGGGCCCCACATCGCTGGACCTGGAGGCCTCGGGCATCCGCTCGGTCCTCTGGGCCACGGGCTTCCGCCGCAGCTATCCCTGGCTCCACGTGCCGGTCCTGGATGCCCGGGGAGAGATCGTCCACACCGGCGGGATCACCTCCGCGCCGGGCCTCTACGTCCTGGGGCTCAACTTCATGCGGCGGCGCTCCTCCAGCTTCCTGGCCGGCGTGGCCAAGGACGCCGAGGAGCTCGCCCGACACCTTGCACACGCCCGGACGCGACGGGGAGCGACCCCGAGCCACGCCGTGGCCTGAGGAGGAACCATGCCTTCGCGGATCCGCACCCGTTACGACGTGATCATCGCCGGCGCCCGGTGCGCCGGGGCATCCACCGCGCTGCTGCTGGCGCGCCAGGGGGCCCGCGTGCTCGTCGTGGATCCCCTCCCCCGGGGCCGGGACACCCTCTCCACCCATGCGCTCATGCGCGGCGCGGTGCTCCAGCTCCACCGGTGGGGGCTCCTGGACGCCGTCCGGGAGGCCGGCACGCCGGAGGTGCGCACCACCGTCTTCGACTACGCGGACGAGGTGGTGCCCGTGCCCATCAAGGCGCGCGACGGCGTCGACGCCCTGTTCGCGCCACGGCGCACGGTACTGGATCCCATCCTCGCCGGGGCCGCCGAGGACGCCGGGGCCCACGTGGTGCACGGGCTGGCCGTCGCCGACCTGCTGCGGGACCCCCGGGGTCGCGTACGGGGCGCCCGCCTGGTGGGAGGGGACGGGACCCCGGTGGAGGTGGAGGCCGACCTGGTGGTGGGCGCCGACGGCGTGCGCTCCCGGGTGGCGCGTCTCCTCGACGCGCCGGTGGAGCGGAGCGGCCATCATGCCACGGCCTCCATCTACGGCTACTGGCCCGGGCTTCCCCGCGACGAATACCGCTGGTACTTCCGGCCCGGGGTGGGCATGGGCACCATCCCCACCAACGACGGCGTGTCGTGCGTGTTCGTGTCGGTGACGGAGGAGGCCTTCGCCGGAGCCCGGCGCGAGGGGCTCGGGCCCCTCTTCCACCGGGCCGTGCGCGCCGTCGACCCCGGTCTGGGAGACCGGCTGACGCCCGCGGCGGGCTCGGGGACGCTGCGGGGGTTCCCCGGGCTTCCCGGGTTCCTGCGGCGCTCGTGGGGACCCGGGTGGGCGCTGGTGGGCGACGCCGGGTACTTCCGGGACCCGTTGACCGCCCACGGCATCTCCGACGCGCTGCGGGACGCCGAGCTCCTGGCTCGGGCCGTGCTCCGCGGGGGCGACGCCGCCCTCCGGGATTACCAGGACGCCCGGGACGCCGCGGCCGGGGCGCTCATGGACGTGACCGACAGGATCGCGTCGCTGTCCTGGACGCCGGACGAGGTCAAGGAGCTGCACCACGAGCTGAGCCGGGCCATGAACGGGGCCCTGGACGTGCTCTCGGGGCGTGCGCCCCTGGCCGCCGCCGCGGGGTAGCGGCCGCTCCGCGAGCGCTGCAGCAGGAAGAGGGGAGCGCCCCCCGACGATCCCCTCCGTCCCCGAATCCGGTAAAGGCTCGTGGGGACCCTGGTGACCATGCGGAGGAGGGCGGGCACGCATGCCGGTGACAGCCACGGCGACAGCCGTCAACGATCTCTTCGTCGAGGCCCTGGCCGTGCCGCCGGAGGAGCGTTCGGCCTTCCTCGACGCCCGCTGCGCCGGAGCTCCCTCCCTGCGGGCGGAGGTCGCCTCCCTCCTCGCCCATCACGACGCCACCGGCCTCGTCCCCCGCCTGGAGGAGCCCGACGCCGCCGAGGCGGCCCCCCGGCGCTACCCCGACCGCATCGGCAGCTACCGCATCGTGCGGCCCCTGGGCGAGGGAGGGATGGGGGTGGTCCTCCTGGCGGTGCGGGAGGGACCCGGATTCGAGCAGACCGTCGCGCTGAAGCTCATCCGGAGCAGCGTCGGCGACCCGCTGCTGGTGCGGCGCCTGGAGGAGGAGCGGAGGATCCTCGCCCGGCTGGAGCACCCGGGGATCGCCCGCCTGGTGGACGGAGGGGTGACGCCCGACGGCCAGCCCTACTACGCCATGGAGTACGTGCGGGGCGAGGACATCCTGGCCTACTGCGATGCCCGCTGCCTCGACGTCCACGAGCGCCTGGAGCTCTTCGCCCGGGTGTGCGACGCGGTGCACCACGCCCACCAGCAGCTGGTGGTGCATCGGGACCTGAAGCCGTCCAACATCCTGGTGACGCCGGAGGGGCGTCCCAAGCTCCTGGACTTCGGCATCGCCAAGAACCTGGAGACCATGTCCGCCGGAGAGCACACCGCGCGGTGGGCCACGCCGGCGTACGCCAGCCCGGAGCAGGTCCTGGGCGGGCCCGTGTCCACCCTGTCCGACGTCTACGCCCTGGGCGTGCTGCTGTGCGAGCTCCTCACCGGAGCCCGTCCCTACGAGACGGCGGGGCGGACCCCGGTGGAGCTGGGATGGATCGTGGGCCAGCAGGCCCCGGCGCGGCCCAGCGAGCTCGCCACGGAGCGGCGGCCCACCCCGGCCGGTGCCGTGGGCGTGGCGCCCCTGCCGTGGTCCGACCCCCGACAGGCCGCCAGGGACCGGCGCACCACGCCCCAGCGCCTGGCGCGCACCCTGCGCGGCGACCTGGACCTGGTGGTCACCACCGCGCTGGCCAAGGAGCCGGCGCGGCGCTACGAGTCGGCGTGGGCCCTGGGCCAGGACGTGCGCCGCTGGCTGGCCGGCCAGCCCATCGCTGCCCGTCCCGCCAGCCTGGCATACCGGGCCGGGCGCCTGATCCGGCGCCATCGGGGGCTGGCGGCGGTGGCGGCGCTCTTCGTGCTGGCCCTGGGGGCCGGCACCGGCGGGATCCTCTGGCAGGCCCGCCAGGCCCGGGCCCAGGCGGAGCGGGCCGAGCTCCAGGCCGCCCGGGCCCAGCGCGTGACGGCCCTCATGACGGACATCTTCCGACTGGGCGACCCGGCGCGGGCCCTGGGCGACACCGTGGGCGTGCGCCAGGTCCTGGACGAGGGCGTGCGCCGGGTGAGCGCCACCATGGCCGGGGACCCCGTCCTGCAGGGCACCCTCTACCTGGAGCTGGGCCGGGTCTACCGCAACCTGGGCCTCCTGGGCGAGGCGTCCCGGCTGGGCGCGCGGGCCACGCGCCTCAGGGCCGCCCACGAGCCCGGGACCCCGGCGTACGCCGACGCCCTGGGGTTCCAGGGCCTCGTCCTTCGCGACATGGGCCGCTCCGAGGAGGCAGTGGACCACCTCCGGCGGGCGGTCGACCTCCGCACGGAGCTGGACGTGCCCCCCGACACCACGCTGGCCTCCTTCCTGGTGGGTCTGGGGTGGGAGCTGCGCGACCAGGGCGAGTACGACGCGGCCCGGGACCTCTTCACCCGTGCGCTGGACGTCCAGACCCCGGTGCTGGGCGCGACGGATCCGGAGGTGGCCCGCACCATGATGGGCCTGGCGGCCTCCTTCCACGACGCCGACCACTTCAGCCAGGCCGAGGCGCTCCTTCGGGCGGAGCTGGACCGCAACGGCGACGGGCGGCCCCGGCCCGACGTGGCCAGCGCCCTGGTGAGCCTGGGCATGATGTACCGGCTGCGGGGTCGCTCCCCCGAGGCCGAGCCCCTCCTCCGCCGCGGGTACGAGGCGCGGCTCAAGCTCTTCGGCGCCGACCACCCGGCCACGGTGGAGGCGGAGCAGCAGCTGGGCGTGGCGCTCCTGTCGCTGGATCGCCTCACCGAGGCCGAAGAGGTGCTCGAGGACGCCCTGCCCCGCGCCATCCGGGTCCTGGGCGAAGCGCACCAGCGCACCCGGAGCACCCGGGAGGCCCTCGCCCTGGTGGACCACCACCAGGGCCGGTACGCCCTGGCGCTGGCCCGGCTGGACAGCGTGGCCCGCGCCAAGCGCCGGGCCCACCATGGGGACCACCCCGGCGTCGTGTACACCCTCAACCTCATGGGGGACGTCCTGGTGGATGCCGGCCGGTGCCCGGAGGCGGAAGAGCGCTACCGGGAGGCGCTGGCCATGGGGGCCCGGCTGGGGAACGAGGAGGGCGTCTACGCGGCCCTCTCCCGCCTGGGCCTCGCCCGGGCGGCGCTGAGCCGGAACGACCTCCCGGCCGCCGACAGCCTGTCCTCCAGCGCCGAGGCCCTCCTCCAGGCCCGGCTGCGCCCGGACCATCGCTACGTCCGCGAGGCCCACGGTGTCCGCGCCCAGGTGCTCCGGGCCCGGGGGCAGCGCGCCACCCAGCAGTGACCTCCCTCACACACCCTCCCAAGGAGGCCGTCCCATGCTCGCCACCGACGACATCACCCAGGTCCTGGACCAGCTCTCCCGGGGATCGACGGACGCCCTGGACCGCCTGCTCCCCTCGGTCTACGAGGAGCTGCGCGGCATCGCGCGCCGGGAGCTCCGCCGGGAGCGGCCGGACCACACGCTGAACGCCACCGCCCTGGTCCACGAGGCGTATCTCCGCCTGGCGAACCTGAACGGGATCACGTGGGAGGGGCGCGCCCACTTCTTCGGGGCCGCGGCGCGGTCCATGCGCCGGATCCTCATCAGCTACGCCCGCATGAAGACGGCCGAGAAGCGCGGCTCGGGCGCCGAGCACGTCCCCCTGCACGACGTGATGGTGGCCACGCGGGAGCGCCCCGACGCCGTGCTGGCGCTGGACGAGGCGCTGAGCCGCCTCGAGGAGGTGGACGAGCGCCAGGCCCGGGTGGTGGAGTGCCGCTACTTCGCCGGGATGAACGTGGAGGAGACGGCCACGGCGCTGGAGATCTCCCCGGCCACGGTGAAGCGGGACTGGGCCCTGGCCCGGGCGTGGCTCAACCGGGAGCTGGCGGCGTAACGCCGAGCTCGACGGCCAGCTCCCTGAGCTGTCCCGCGTGGCGCTCCTCGTGGGCCGACACGAGCCGGAGCCAGTGCAGCCCGTCCAGACGCCCGAAGATGTAGTGCTCCCCGAGGACCGCGCCCCACACGCCCGGATCGGCCGCGTCCACGGCCTCCACCAGGGACACCCGGGTCCGAACCAGGCGAATCCAGGCTCCTTCCCACCGCTCGTCGTCGGTCGGGCGCATGTGCTCCTGGGCCTGGACCCGGCGCCGGCGCTCGCGCATGAGGGAGAGATCCACGGGAGCCTCCATGGCCTCGGGACCCCCGGCCGGCACCCCCCGGCGCAGAAGGAAGGCCACGCCCTCATCCACCCGGGCCAGGTGCTCCAGGATCTGGGCCGCGGACCACCGCCCCGCCGGCGCTCGCTCCCGAGCGTCCTCCGGGATGGCGTCGAGGGCGCCGGCCAGCTCGCCACGGCTTCGGGTCAGCTGGTCCAGGGCGGCGCGCACGTCCGCCTCGGTGATGTCGGGTCGTGAAGAATCCGGGCTCATGGTCGGGGTGGGGGCTGGGAGGGTCGGGGTCAGGCCTGCGGCGGCTCGGGCATGAAGCGATAGCACCACGCCTCGCCCTTCAGGACCTCCTCGCCGTCCTGGCGCCGGATCGAGACGGCGAGCTGGCACACCGGCTTGGTGTCGTGGACCTTCAGCACCTCCGCCTCGGCGGTGATGGTGTCGCCCACGAACACCGGCTTCGTGAAGGTCCAGTTCTGGCTCAGGAAGACCGTGCCCGGCCCGGGCATGTCCATGGCCACCAGGGCGTGGAGGAGCCCCGTGGTGAGCCCCCCCTGCACCACCAGGCGTCCGAAGGCGGTGGCCGCGGCGAAGGCCTCGTCGAAGTGGAGCGGGTTCCGGTCGCCGGAGATCCGGGCGTACTGCTCCACGTGCTCGGCGGTGAGGGTAAGGGACCGGGTGGCCTTCTGGCCCGGGTCCAGGGGCAGTCCGGACATGGTGCGCTCCTCCAGGTTGGACGTCACGCCCGGGCTCAGTCCCGGACTCTCTCTCCGTAATACAGGACATTGGGCGCATCCGAGCGCGCCATGCCGATGTCCAGGACGCCGTCCTCGTCCACGTCCCCCACGTCGAAGCCGTAGGCTCTGCCCTCCGCGTCTCCGAAGGGGACGTCGGTGAAGGACCCGCCGCCGTCGTTGAACAGCACCCGCGGCCGGGCCTCCACGTAGCCGAGGATCACGTCGGTGCGGCCGTCCCGGTCCAGGTCCGCCACGTGGATGGCGTAGGGGTGCAGCCCCGAGGGCCCCAGCGGCCGGCCGTCGTCGAAGCCGCCGCCCGCCCGACCCAGGTAGAGGGCCGGACCCGCGCGCTCGTCGATGACCGCCAGGTCCAGGACCCCGTCACCGTCGGCGTCCAAAGCCTCCGCCGCCCGGATCGTGGCGTCGGGAGGACCGAAGGGCACGCGCTCCTCGAATCCACGCCGGCCGTCGTTGAGGTGGACGTAGCTCTGACCGCCGTCGCGGAAGGGGACGACCAGGTCCGGGGCCCCGTCGCCGTTGAAGTCCGCGGTGGTGATGGTGGTGGCCGACGCCGTGGAGACCACCGAGCACTCCTCGGCGAAGCGCCCCTCGCCGATGCCCCAGCAGACGTAGTCGGCCCCGGGCGGCCCGCCGGTGCGGTTGGCCAGGATCACGTCCTGGAGCCCGTCGCCGTCCAGGTCGGCCACGCTCACGTAGCGGGTGGACCACTCGGGCTCACCGAAGGTCTGGCCGAAGGAGAAGTGCCCCGTGCCGTCGTTCATCCACGTGACCTTCCGGTCCGGATCGTCGTTGCTCACCACCAGGTCCAGGTCGCCGTCCCCGTCCAGGTCCACCAGCACCCCCGAGTAGGAGCGGTCGGGAGCGTCGCCCACGGGCCGAGGGGGCGCGAAGCCGCCCGTTCCGTCGCCCTCCAGCACCAGGTTCATGAGGGGCCAATGGCGGCCTTTGACCAGGACCACGTCCAGGTGCCCGTCGGCGTTCACGTCGCCGAAGCTGACGTTGGCCGAGGTGTAGCCCGAGTCCTCGAGCTGGAGAACGCGGCCGAAGCGCATGGGCGGGCCCGAGGGCTCGCTGCAGGCCGCGGCCCCCACCACGCCGGTGGAGACGAGCAGGACTGTCCACGTGCGTCGGCGCACGGTTCCTCCCGTGAGGTGCGGGTGTCGTGAGGCGTGGTCCCGTCAGGGGCCCTCTCCGCCCAGGGAGAGGACCACGATGGTCGGGAGGCCCACGTCCTCCGAGACCCAGAACGGCGACGGCCTGCCCGTGGCGGCCGCCACGTATTGGCGCTGGTCCACCGCGTAGGTCACGACCCCGCCGCCGACGGGCGCGCCGACGGGGATCCTGGCCAGCTCCCTCCCCGAGTCGGCCTGGAAGGCGATGAGGTCCCCGGTGACCTCGCCCGCCAGCACCAGCCCCCCCGCCGTCGAGAGCACCGCCCCCACCATGGGTCGCGGTGATTCGTACCGCCACGCCACGTCCCCCGTCTCCACGTCGACGGCGGTGAGCCAGCCCCTCGAGTCGGCATCGAACATGTAGGTGCCCCCCAGATAGTCTGCCCCGGGCACAAAGCGTACGGTATCCGCTGCGTAGTACGTGCCGCACCAGTCCACCGCCGGCGTGTAGAGCATGTGCGCCGCCGGGTTGTAGGCGGGCCCGTTCCACTCGACACCGCCCAGGACCCCCGGGCACGCGTGGGTCCCCTCCACGGTCACGGGGGCGTCCCGGTTGTCCTGCGTCGTCACCGCCGTCTCCCACAGGACATGCTGGGTGTCCCGGTCGAGGAGGCGGAGCATTCCGTCCTTCCCCACGGTGGCGATGAGCTTCCTGTCCCGGCCCAGCGCGGAGGCCGAGAAGGCGGGGCTCACCTGCGTCAGATCCCAATCGTGATCGTCCTCGGGCACGAGCTGCTCGTACCAGGCGAGATGGCCCGTGCGGGCGTCGAGGGCGACCACCGAGTTGGTGTAGAGGTTGTCGCCGCCCCTCTTCTCCGCGGGGAAGTCGGGCGCGGGGTTGCCCGCCGCCACGAACACGATGCCCGCATCGACGTCCATGGACATGGGCGTCCACGTGGCCCCGCCCCCCATGGGGAAATCGTTGTCGTGGTTCCAGCTGTCGTATCCGGGCTCGCCGGGCCCGGGCACCAGGTCGAACCTCCACACCTGCGTGCCGTCCTCGACGGAGAAGGCGCCGACCCATCCCTTGATGGCATTCTCGTTGCCCGCCGGACCCACCAGCACCAGGTCCTGCCAGATGAGGGGCACCATGGTGATGGTCTCGCCCTTCTTGGCGTCGGCCACCTGTCGCGCCCACAGGAGGGCCCCGGTCTCGGCGTCGAGGGCGACGAGGTAGCCGTCCGACGTGCCGCGGATCACGCGTCCCGCCGAGATCGCCACACCGCGGTTGTTGCCCCACACGTCCCCCGCGGGCGCGTCCCACATGTGGGTCCAACGCTCCGTGCACGTCGCCGCGTCGATGGCCGCGGTCTGGTGCACGGTGGTGACGTACATGGTGCCCGCATGCACGACGGGCCCGGTCTCCATGTTGGATTGCTCACCCATCGTGTAGCGGCACACGACCCCCAGGTCCGCGACGTTGCCGGTCGTGATCTGCCGCAGGGACGAATAGCGGCTCCCGCCGTATGCGCCGGTGTGATACAGCCAGTCCTCGCCGCCCTCACGGTTCGCGGCCAGCTCGGCAGCCGTCGGCCCGGATCCCTGCGGCTCCGTGCCTCCCGGTCCCTCCAGGTAGGCGGGCGCCTCGGCGCGCGGACCGGACGGGCCGGTCTCTCCAGAGGTGAGCGCCAGGCCGGTCAGGTAGGCGGCCTCGGCCCGCAGCGGCGTGTCGCCTGCCGGCAGGCCGTTCTTCTGGAGCATGTAGGCGACGACGTCGAGGCGCTCCTCGGTGCTCAGCGCTTTCGACGCCCCGGGCGGCATGTTGGCCCGGACGATGTAGAAGAGATCATCCACCGTCAGGCCCCGCTCCTCCCATCCCGCCAGCACCCCCTCCCCCGCCAGGGCGGGGACGAATCCACCTCCGCTCAGGTCAGCCTGGTGGCAGGAGGTGCACTGTGCCTCGTAGACGGCGGCGCCGCTCTGGGCCTGCTCCGCCGTGTAGAACGAAGGCTGGGTCCCACCGCAAGCGGCGAGGGCAAGGCAGAGAAGGAGTGTCGGGAAGGCGCGTGGAGAGACGATCCAACGGGGGGCGAGGGTCGACACGAGAGGGGCTCCTGGAGGGGGGAAGGGTCGCAACGCGTCGGGGCTGGAGTCTCGCCAGTATGCCACGCACCACTCTCCACCGCCACCTTGCGGGTCGTCGCTGACCCGTCCGTCACGCTTCTTGGCACAGGACTTGCGAGTCCACCGGCCACCCCCTCAGCGGCCCATCCGGGGCCCATCTGGCGACCTGGCGGAGAACATCGACATGACACCGAGAACCGGAACCCGCGCCTTCCGACATCTCTTCCTTGCGGCGGCACTTCTTGCTGCTGCTTGCGACCCCGGCACGAACCTCGTGGGGCCGAGCAACCAACCTGAGGTGAGCAACAACGCGGACACCTTCCAGTGGCAGGTCTCCAACCTCACCGGCGTCACCCAGACCATGACCTACGTGTGGTCCAACACGGGGACGGCTGCCAACATCGATCAGTCAGCCACCCTGTCCGGCGGCTCGGCGGTTCTGACCATCGCCGATGCGGCCGGTGCCCAGGTGTACTCGGCAGACCTCACCAGCAATGGGACGTTCCAGAGCTCAACGGGAACGGCCGGTGACTGGACGGTGACCGTCGTCCTGAGCAACGCGACCGGCACACTGAACTTCCGGCTTCAGAAGCCCTGAGCCCGGGGGCGCCTACCGGGCAAAGCTCCGAGGTGTCCCGCCCCGACGCCTAGTTGCCAGGATCCGCCGTGCTCAGGAACGTCCGCACGGCGTCCAGGTTCGCCTGGGGATTATCCCAGGGGGTCATGTGGGCCGCCCCGGGAATCACCACCATCCGGGCGCCCGGCGTCGCATCGGCGAATCGCTTCACCAGGTCCGGGTTGGCTTCGTCGAACTCGCCCACCGTGTAGAGCACCGGGACCTGGATCTGGGGCAGGAAGGCCGTGGCATCGTAGTGCTTCAGGGTTCCCGTGATGGTGAATTCGCTGGGGCCCTGCATGTAGTTGTAGATACCCTCGTTCACGGTGGCGAAGGTGCTGTCTAGGTCCGCCTCGACCGGGTGCCGCCACACGTACTTCCCATAGAAGGCCATGAGGGCCGCCTGGTAGTCCGGTGCGTCGTACTCGCCGGACGCCTCACGGGTCTCGACGGCCCGCTGCATGGAATCCGGGAGCGTCTCGAGAAGCGCGCGGGCATTCGCCTCCCACGCCGGGATATCGAGGGCCGGGCTGGCCAGGACCATGGCGTTCACCCGCTCCGGGTGGGCGCGGTAGTACTCCACGGCCAGGATCGTGCCCCAGGAGTGCCCGTAGAGGTCGACCTTCTCGAGGCCGAGATGGGCGCGAAGGGAATCCAGCTCCTGCACGAAGTGGGGGATCGTGAACTTCGTGGTATCCTCGATGTGGTCCGACTTGCCGCCGCCGAGCTGGTCGTAGCGGACCACGAGCCGGTCGTCTCCCAGCGCCTCGAGTGATTTCAGGTAGTAGCTCGAGAACCCGGGCCCCCCGTGGAGCAGCATCACCGGGGTGCCGCTTCCGGTCCCGGTCACGCGGTACCAGATCTCCCCCCCGTCCACGGCAAGCCGGCTACTGTCGGTCAGGATCGCCGTCGTCGCGGCGGGATGGTCGGACCGACCTTCCCCACAGCCGATGAGCACCGTGACGGCCACGCACCAGATGAGGCCTCTGCTTCCCATGTCACCCTCCTGAGATCCGAGATCGCGCAGCGTCCACCGGGAGCCTTCGCTTCCGAGGAAAGGGGCCGGTGACGGCACCGCGCTCGG
>JASFRY010000095.1:0-10765 GCA_050114675.1 Gemmatimonadota bacterium
ACGAGGGGACTCGTAGCATCCACCACCGGCGACACGCGTCCTCCTCCCGCCGCCCGGACCTCCTCGACGACGACCGGAAGCGGCTCGTCCGAGGGCTCGATCTCCTCGGGATCCACGATGGCGACGCCCGCCTGCATCGCGAACCACAGCCGGCCGTCCGAGGCCCGGATCGCCGCCGACTGCACGCCCCCGTTGCCCTCCGGGTTCGCCAGGCCGTCGCTCGCCCCGTACGCGACGGAGTGGACGCGGGAGATCTCGCCGCGTGCGAACGCCTCCACCTCCGACTCGAGCACCCAGAAGATGCCGCGATTGGTGTTCATCCAGAGCCGTCCCCGCCCATCGGACACGATGGAGTGGATGCCGTCCTGGTAGAGCCCGTGCCCCTGGCCGAGGACGACGACCTCGGCGGTGGACAGCGGCGCCGCGGGATCGGGAAGCGTAACGAAGACCAGACCCACGTCCTCCGTGCCGACCAGCATGACGCTCGGAGCGAGCTGATGGAGCGACCGGACCCGGTCGCTCGGGAACCCGTCCTGTCGCGACAATGCCTCGATTCTGCCGGCGACGTAGCGGCCGACGCCGCCGCCGTCCGTCCCGAACCAGATCGACCCGTCGGATGCCTGGAGGAAGACGCGGACGAGGGCGTGCGGCAGCCCGTCCGCGGGAGTGAAGTGTGTCCAGGCTCCCGCCGAATCCCGGTACATGCCCTGGTCCGTCCCGACCCACATCGCGTCGGTCCGGTCCCGGTAGATCGCCTTCACCGTGTGGTCGGGAAGGAACTCGTCCTCGGGCCGACAGACGAAGTCCTTCGTCGCGCAGCCACCCCTGGCCAGCTCGCCGACCCAGAGGCGGCCTTCGCCGTCCTCGGCCAGGGTCTGGACCCGGCTTCCGAAGCGGCCCATCGGCGTCGCGTGGAACCGGCCGTCGGCGAAGTACCCGAGGGGGTCGCGCAGGCTGCCCACCCACACGCGCCGCCCGGCGTCCTCGTAGATGGCGTAGACGTTCGGAACGGCGCCGTTCTCCGCGCCCCGGACGTCGAAGACCGACGGCTTGAAGCGGTGCAGCCCGTCGGATGCCAGCCACACGCTCCCCTCTCGATCGAACGTGAGGTCCAGGACGGGGAGGTCGCCCTCGTAGACGAGCTGTCCGTTGCGATAGAGGCGGGTGGCCGTCGCGAACCACCGGTCGCCGTTCCCCGCCTGCATGATGAGGCTGGGGGCGGAGGTCGACGCTCGCAGGTCTGCATCCAGCCGCGAGAGCACCCCGCCGGAGAGCGCGAGCAGACCGGCGTCCGTCGCCACGAGCACCGTGTCCGGCGCCACGCGGAGCATGGCAGTCACGTGGGAGGCGCCCTGCGGCGACGGGACCGGGCGGACCATGCCGTCGCGGGCCTCGAACAGACCGGTCGGCGTCCCGATGTACATGCCCCCTCCGGGGGCCGAAACGAAGCTCGAGGGCCCCGGGGGGACCGGGTCACTCCACAGGGGGAGCTCCGACACCTCGCCGTTCCGCCACCTCAGCGCCCCCCTGTTGGTGGCCATCCAGACGGAGCCGTCGGCGTCGAGTTGGAGGATCCCCGTGGCCGCGGAGGTGCCCGGCACCACCTCGAGGCCGTCCACGCCGACCCGGCACAGCCCGCGATTCGTCGAGACCCAGACGGTGCCTCGGGGGTCGATGCGGAGCGTCCGGATCTCCCGCCCGCGCTGGTCGGCCGGGAGCGAGAAGACGTCGAACCGGCCGTTCACGAGGCGCACCACGTGGTCGAACGCGGCGGTCACCCACAGCGCGCCGTCGCCGTCTTCCTGAACGCTCGTGAACCGACTGGTCGGCAGCTCGGGATGGTTGGACGTGTTGAAGATCGTGAACCGTACGCCGTCGAAGCGGACGAGGCCGTCGAACGTGGCGAGCCAGAGGTAGCCCGTGCGCGAGGCGAGAACGGCCCTCACGTGGCTGAGCGGCAGGCCGTCCTCCATGCCCCAGACCTGGTGGACCAGGGATCGGGACGCGGGGAGTGCCGCCGTCGGGGCCACCGTCGTCTGGGCCGCGAGCGCGCAAGGCGCAAGCGTCGCGGACGTCGCCAGCATCACGATGCCGGCGACTGCGGATCCGGGCCGTGCCGGCATGGAGAGGGTCATGGGGCGTGTCTCATCACGGCGCCAAGATACGGGCCGCCAGAGCGCCGTGCCAAGCGGTTCCCCACCCATTCCACCGGCGCCTGAGGGAACTCACGATCGAGGGAGCGGGGTGGACGCGCTCGCGCTCGCTCCACTAGCATTCGTGCCATGACTCGCTTGCTTCTGACCTGGCTCGCGTTCGCGACCCTTCCGCTCGGGGCCCCCCGAAGCGGGAGTGGGGCCGAGCTCCGGCCCGGCGGCGAGTCCACGCGCCCGGTGCCGCAGCTCGAGCTGTCCTCGAGGGAGGTGCTGGCGCGCATCGAGTCCGGGTCGGAAGATCTCCGGTCCACCCATACCCCACCGCTCGCAACCTCAGGAGCCGCGCGGCTCCGCCTCCGGCCGTCCCTCGGCAAGCTGCCGACGCTGCAGCCCGTCCGGTCCGGGCCCGTCTCTCTCGCCTTCCTCCTCCCGGAGGCCCGCGCCCCACCCGCGTAGACCCCACGCACGACGACATCCAGAGCGCCGTCCCTACCGCCCGATTCGTCATGGCGGGGGCGTGTGCTCGTCCATCGTTCACGTCAGGACTACGACGGTAGGGACGCATGAAGACCATTCGATCACGAATGCTGCTGATCACCCTGCTCATCATGGGCAGCATCTTCTCCCTCATTCCGCGCACGGTCGTCGAACGCACGCGCGATCCAGGCACCGGACAGATGGTCGAAACAAAGGTGCGCAGGATCCCCATCCACCTGGGCCTGGATCTTCGGGGGGGCACCCACCTTGTGCTCGAGGTGGACCCATCCAAGGGGCACGTGACGGACTGTGCCGAAGCCATCCACGGAGCGGCGCGGGTGATCCGGAACCGCGTGAGCGAGTTCGGCACCGCCAGTCCGGTGATCCAGGTCGCGGGCCGGTGTCGCCTCATCGTGGAGCTGCCCGGTGAGCGGGATCCCGCCCGTGCCCGCTCCATCGTGCAGCGTACCGCGTTCCTCGAGTTCCGACTGGTCGACGCACGGGACCGGTTCGACGCGCTGGCGCCGGTGGTGAGGGAAGCTGCGGGAGCGACGGGAGTCCTGGTGCGAGGGGCCCTGCCCGGTGAGTACCTCGTTCCCGAACGGCTGGTGGAGCGGGTGCAAGACGCCCTGTCGTCGGCGGGCGCCCGCCGTCCCCTGCCGCCCTCCCTCGACATCCGCTGGGGAACCGACGTGAGAGAGGTGGGAGGAGAGGACGTTCGCCCGTTCTACGTCGTCCGATCCCGCCCCGTGGTCACCGGCGAGACCCTGATGGGAGCCACCGCCACCCACGATCCGGTCACGGCCCGGCCCCAGGTCCAGTTCCAGCTCACGCGGGCAGCGGGCAGGACGTTCGGCGAGGTCACCGGGCGCAACGTCGGATCATACCTCGCCATCCTGCTGGATGGGCGGGTCCAGGGAGCGCCGGCCGTGATCCAGGATCGCATCGGCTCCACCGGCCGCATCGAGCTGCCGGGACGGACCATGCAGGAGGCCAGCGACCTGGCCCTCGTCCTCCGGGCAGGTGCCCTGCCGGCTCCGTTGCGGGTCGTGGAGGAGCGCACCGTGGGGCCGTCGCTGGGCACCGACTCCATCGAAGCCGGGGTGCGCACGTCGGCGCTTGCCGTGGCGCTCGTCGTGTTGGTGATGACACTCTACTACCGCTTCTCCGGCGTCCTCGCCGTGGGCGCGCTCGCGCTCTACCTGCTCTTCTCCCTGGGCGGGCTCGCCACCTTCGGCTCCACGCTCACCCTGCCGGGCATCGCGGGCTTCGCCCTGGCCATCGGGATGGCCGTGGACGCCAACGTGCTCATCTTCGAACGGATCCACGAGGAGCTCGCCCGGACACGGAGTGTCCGTACCGCCGTGGACCGCGGTTTCCGGCACGCCATGAGCGCCATCGTCGATTCCAACGTCACGACGGCGCTCACGGCGCTCATCCTCCACCGGATGGGAACCGACGCGGTCAAGGGCTTCGCGGTCACCCTGCTCATCGGCCTGTGCGCGTCCATGTTCGCCGCCATCTTCGTGACCCGCACCTTCTTCCTGGTCTGGCTGCGGCGCAAAGGGCGGGCCGCCACACTCCGATACCGGGCGATCCGCCCCATCGCCGACGCGCGCTTCGACTTCATGCGCGTGAGGGGGTGGGTCATCGGGGCCACGGGGGCTCTCATCGTTGCCGGCCTCGCCATGTTCGCCGTGCGTGGCGTGAGCTACGGCATCGACTTCACCGGCGGGACGCTCCTCCAGGTCCGGACCGAGCAACCGGTGTCCACCAACGGCCTCCGCTCGGCCCTGGCGGCCGGTCCCCTGGACGCGGCGGAGATCCAGAGCTTCGGCTCCGATCGTGACTTCCTCATCCGAGCCCGCCCGCAGGGGTCGCCAACGGACGCGTCCGGGACCGACGAAGCCAGCGCGCGGGCCCGCACCGCGCTCGACGGCGCGCTGGGGTCGGACGGGTACGAGGTGATGCGCTCGGAGGAGGTGGGTCCCCAGGTCGGCGAAGAGCTCCAGCAGAAGGCGGGGACCGCCATCGCCATCAGCTTCGCCGCTACCCTCGCCTATCTCGCTCTCCGCTTCGAGTGGCGCCTGGGGCTCGCTGCGGTTGTGGCCACGGCCCACGACATCGTGGCCACGCTGGCCTTCATGCGGCTCATGAACCTGGACGTGAGCCTCATCACCGTGGCCGGTGTGCTCACCGTCCTCGGCTACTCGTTGAACGACACCATCGTGATCTTCGACCGCGTGCGTGAGAACCTGCGCGCCTCGCCACGCGCGCATCTCCGGGACGTGCTGAACCGGTCCATCAACGAGACCCTGCCCCGGACCGTCCTCACGGCCGGCACGACACTCCTGGCGGCCCTCCTCCTTGCGGGCTTCGCCGGCGCGGCCATCCGGCCCCTGGCGCTGGTCATGAGCTTCGGGATCACCGTCGGCACGCTGTCGTCCGTCTTCGTCGCCTCTCCGGTCCTCCTGTGGCTGAGCGCACCGCGCCCTCGTCGTGAACAGGCGTCGGAAGCCGGTTGATTGGGCAGGCCCGCCGGCCTTCGGGCCGGCGGGCGCGCTATCTCGACGGGTCCCTGCGGTGGACCTCCTCCTCGCGCAGGACCCTCACGGAGTCACCGACGATCTCCAGAACCTCGACGGGGCCGCCATAGGCCTCCGACATCCCCACATCGATCCGCCACGCGAGGCCGTCGCACGCGCTGGAGATGCCGTCCTCCTGCACGGTGTGACCCATCACCATTCGTTTGGCACCGGCCTCCTTCAGGACCCACGCCAGTCTCTCGCAGGCCGCTGAATCGGGTGACTGAGAGTACAGCCGCAGCCACTCGGGGCTGTCGGAGCCGTCGAGGATCGCCGGAAGGTCCCGCTCCCCTCGGAGCCACGCCCGCGCCTCCTCGTTGATCTTCTCGATCCCGTACGCGACGTGGCTCGGGAGGAGTCCCCCGTGCACGAAGACATTGTCGCCTTCGATGCGGATCAGGTCCCGATGCGCCAGGAGGAGGGCGTAGGGCCTCCCGGGCAGGAAGGCCGCCATGCGCGGGCGGGCGGCGGGCTCGAAGCGCTGCAGAAGGCTGTCGGCCGGGTCGAAGGGAGCGGCGCCGACGAAGTCCGCAAAACCCTCATCGGTCACGTAACGCAGGTCGCCCGAGACATTCATGATCTCGTGGTTCCCCAGGAGCGCCTCGAACGACCCGCCGGCTTCCCGGGCCTCCTTGCGCAGGCGCTCGAACAGGTCCAGGATCGCCTGCTCGTCTCCCCCCCGGTCCAGCTGGTCCCCCGTCTGCACGACCACCAGGTGCCCGCCGATCCACCGATCCTGATCGTCGATGGCGCCGGCCAGCCGCAGCGCCCGCCGTGTGGCCGAGAGGTCCCCATGCACGTCTCCGAACGCCACGATGCGCTTGGGCGCCGTGCTGCAGGCCGCGACGCCCAGGACGAGTAGCGAGACCAGCAGGCAGCGCCATCCCCGGGCTCCTGCGTTGTTGACCATGGCCATGCTCCTCTTGCTGGCACCGAAAGGTGACCGCCCCATGAGATGCGCGCTCCGAACAGGGACGATGGATTCCAGAGAGTCGTGGAATACTACGGGTTGCCCGCCGTCGGGCCAGCCCCGCCGGTTGTGGGCTCCGGCCTGCTTCCGGACAGGGTCGGGTGGGGAACCGACGGGAGAGAACCGAGCCGCTAGATTTCCTTTATGATCCTCACACCGGCAGAGGAGCGCGCCGTCCGCCGCGCCGTGGCAGCGTACCGCGCCATGAGCGAGAAGTCGACGAAGGGCGCCTTCCGGGGCCTGACCGCGGACGAGATCCTGGAGGAGGTGCATCCGACGCCGCTCCGTTGGGTGGCGTTGGCTTCCCTCGTCGTATCGCGGGCGCAGGACGAGGGGCATCCCTGACCCGTCTACCCCGCCAAGAAGCTTCAACGGGGACCCGAGCCCGCCGACTGGGGCCAGGAGCGCTCGATGCGGCCCCGGCGTAGCAGGCGCAGCTCGCCGGAGGCCAGGTGCATGAGGAGATGTCCCTCGGGAGCCCCATGGTCTCGCAGGAGATCCAGCACCGTCCCCTCCTCGCCGCCCCAGGGATACGCGAACACGAGGTCGAACTCGCTCAGGGGCACGCCCAACTCCAGGTAGCCGGACACCCCTTCGCCGAGGGTGCCCAACCGCCCGTCCCCGTCGCGCGGACGCCAGATCCACCCCTGGGGGAAGAAGCTCCCCGCCGCGAAGCGCGCCTTCGACTCATAGCGAACAGCCATTCCCCGGGCCATGCGCACCAACTGCTCGTCGATCTCGATGCCAGAGGCCTCGTATCCGAGCAGGTCCGCCATCACGGTGATGACTCCGGTGGCCGAGCCGAGCTCGAGGAAGCGCATCCCTGGACGCCACAGCTCTGCGAGCACGGGGAGGACCCGGTCGTAGTCAGCCGGGACGAAGGAATGCCAGCGGTGGTGTCGCACCTCGCGGTCGAAACGTGCCCACATCTCCCATCCCTCTTCACCCAGTCGCGTGAGGAGGGCCTGGAGCTTCGGGTCGAGTGGGCTGTTGGAGGTGGCGCTCAACGGGCCTCCCGGATGGAACGGCGAAGCCCCCCGGCGCCGAGGGGCGCCGGGGGGCCGTCATGATGTGCGTCGGCGGGGCCGACTCAGACCTTGACGACGTTCTCCGCCGCAGGGCCCTTCGGACCCTCGGTGACGTCGAACTCCACCTGGTCGCCTTCGCTCAGCGACTTGAACCCCTCCGCCTGAATGGCGGAGTGATGCACGAAGCAGTCCTTGCTGCCATCGGAGGGCGTGATGAAGCCGAAGCCCTTCTGATCGTTGAACCACTTCACGGTGCCGGTGCTACGCATATTCCTACTCCTTGATGCTCTGGCCCTCGGTCGGAGTTTTCGGAAGATCCGTAGCTGCCGACTGCTGACCCACGCGGTCAATCCCCCGCGCTGGGTGGTGGCGAACGTGCCACAGAGCAAGAAACGGGAGGACCCGTTCAGGGCCTCCCGCTGGCATCCTGACAGTGCTGCTCGATGCAACTTGCTCGCCCGAAGCCTCGCGGCAAAGGCATCCGGCGTCAATGTCGAGCGCGGCTTCCACGGCCCTGATGGCGTTCGGTTCGGGCGTGGCCGCCCTACCAGAACCTGAGTCAAGAGGTCGCTCGCCTCCATCATTCGGATACCCGTACCGTCCGCTTGCCCACCATGTTCATCCGGGTCCGGCGGATGGTCTCCGCCTCCACCACCGAGCCGTCGGCGTAGCGGAAGCGCAGGGCGCTCTCCGGGCACTGGACGACGCATGCCCCACACTGAATGCACTGGCCCGGTCGGGCGATGACGACCTTCCGGCGCTTCCCGTCCATTTGCAGCACGTCGCGGGGACAGACCTGGACACAGTCGGCGGCGCCCGTGCACCTCTCTTCGACGAGGTCTACCGAAGCCGGGTTGTGGAAGGTGTTGATGTAGCTTCCGTACCAGGGGGTGGTGCCCTCGAGGTCTGCCGAGAGGATGCCGGCGAAGAGGAGACTCGCGGCACCGACCCAGATCAGTGGACCGGAGGTGATCTGGCCGACGAGCGCCAGGACCACCGCGGCGACGCCGAAGCCCAGGACGCCGAACGCGCCCAGGGTCGGCCACCGCCACCCGGGACCCACCTTCAGCCAGGGGAGCAGGGCGAAGACCCCGGCGACGATGGTGAGGAGGGAGGCCGCGGCGGCGATGAAGACCGCGAGCCCCGCCAGGGATCCGACGATCAATCCCCCGATGACGAGGGTGGGAATGCCCCACATCGCCGCCATCTCCATGCGCTCCCACAGCGGGAAGCGCATCTTCCGCTCGTCTTTGTGCACCCGGCGTCCCCGATCGAGGAACGCCGGAAGGTCCTCGAGGCGCGCCGGCCCCCAGCGGGTCTCGAAGCCCGTTGCTGCGGTGATCTTCCGTCGCTCGACGCCGGTGGCCGAGAGCTGGGGGAGGATGACCTCCTTGCGGTCGACGTGGTCGGCAACGCCCGAAGTGCGAATGGCCGAGATGACATCGTGGTGCGTAAGGTGGCCACCTCCGGCGGCACACCAGACGTTGATCCCCCGGCTGTCGGCGACGAGAACGAAGGCGTCCCGGCCCTGCAGGACGGCGATGAGCCGGCGCACCGTGAGGGTGAAGTTCCCGGTGAGGAGCACCGGGGCATCGCGGCCCGGGTGGCCCACCCGGCGCAGGCCGGTGCGCGCCCGGTGGGGGAGCATGCGCAGGACGGTGTCCCGGACGTAGGCGGGGAGGTCGCGGAGCCTCATGACGCCCCGCCGGCGTGGCCCACGGGGTCGGTGGCCCCGCGACGCACACCGTGGACGAGCACGAAGGTGTCCTCCCAGATGCGGGCTTCCGTCACGAGGGCGAAGCCGGCGGCGCGCACGCTTTCGGCCAGGCCGGCGACGGGGTGGGTGGCGGTCTGGGTGAGCAGGTAGGTGAGGGCGGTGAGGGGTGCGCGGCGCAGGTAGTACCAAGCCTTGCGCGCGCCGCTCCTCGGCGCAGCCTCGTCGGCGATGAGGAGCTCACCGCCGGAGCGCAAGCGGGTGCGGACGACGTTCAGCGCGTAGGTCCGCTGCTCCGGAGAGAGCTCGGAGAAGGCGAGGCACGAGACGACCGCATCGAAGGTCTCCTCGGGGAAGCGGTCCTCGATCTCCGCAGCGGCGAGCTGGAGGAAGGTGACCGTGCCCTCGCCGGGGACGGGCTTGGCCCGGGCCACCTCGAGCATCCCGGCGTCGAGGTCGATGCCGAAGACCTCGGCGCCCCGGGCCGCACAGGCCAGCGACACGCCCCCGGTGCCGCAGCCGATATCGAGGACGCGGCGGCCCGGGGCGGCGACACGGTCGGCGATCCGTCGGTATACGTCGTCGATCCGGCCCCGGGAAAGCCGATGGATGCCCCGGTCGTAGCGCTCCGGCGCCGACTCGAGGACCTTCATCCACACGAAGCTGCTCATGTCGCGCCTCGAGGGGCGGCACCGTCGAGGAATCCGGAGACGGCGAGGGTGGGGATCTCGTCGAGGCTGGGCCAGGCGCCGCCGCTACCCCAGTGCTGGACGTAGAGCAGAGCGAGGGTCCCGACGAAGATCAGCGCCAGCTGGGGGGCGGGGCGGTCACCGCGGATCTCCCCGGCCCGGGCGCCGTCGGCGAGGACCTCCTCCACCCGCTGGAGATAGGGCGCCAGGTGGGCGACGATGGCCGGGTAGGTCTCGGCTCGGAACGACAGAGCCTCGCGCACGACCACCTTCTGGAAGGCCTCCTCTTCGCGGACCACGGAGACGTCGGCCTCGGCGAGCGCGAGGAGCCGGTCGCGGACGGTGCCCAGCCTCTCGACCTCGGCGTAGCGCGACGCCGCCCGGCGCGCGCCCTCGGCGATGACCTCGAGAAAGAGCTGGGCCTTGCCCTCGAAGTAGTTGTAGACGGTGCCCTTGGCGTAGCCGGCATCGACGGCGATGGCGTCGATGCTGGCCCGGTCGAGGCCCTCACGGGCAAAGTGCGCGGCGGCGGCCTCGAGGAGCCGGACACGGGCTTCGGCCTTGGCGTCTGCGGTGATGCGGGGAGGCATACCCGACTGCTTTCAATATGGGTGACTGGTCACCCATATTATCGACACTTTGAATCAGGCACGCAACGCTCAACGAGCGGAGGGTGGCGACGGCCTTCAATCACGCCTGACGAAGGGCCTGGTGGCGGCCCTCGCCGGCCCCCCCTCCCCTACCGCCCCCGGGTGCAGGCGCCGAAGTCCGGCGTCCCGACCTCGCACACGCGTGCGGTGAACTCCACCTGCACGCTCGCCCGCTGGTCCGGCTCGTTTCCCCCCCTCATGAGCCGCTCCCAGAAGACGCCGCGGATGGCCCCCATGAGCTCTCCTCCGGAGATGGCCTGAAACTCGATCTCTGCCGGAGGCGGGAAGCGCTCGTCGGAATCGTGCATCGTCCCGGAACGGAACTCGCGCGTGTCCGGATCCACGGCGAAGGGGTTCGACGTGGGCGCGATGACCATCGAGATGCCGACTCCAGAGGGCATGGGACCGATGAAATCCCCTCGCAGGCCCTTCTCGCCCGCGGAAAGCGTGACGGTGACCGAGGGTTTCCGGGCTTGATCGGTCCGGAGTGTCACGCTGA
>JASFRY010000096.1:0-10745 GCA_050114675.1 Gemmatimonadota bacterium
TGCCAGGGTACGGCCATTGCGCGTTCACCCCGGACCAGATCGGAACGGCGCTCAACGAGCTGATCCTCTGGGGCGAGCACGGCATCAAGCCAACGCCATAGAGACGCGCCCATCCGCGACCGGCCGTTCGCGGTAACGCCGCACTGCGCCGCTCTCATCTGGTCGTCGAGACAGCTCGAGAGCGGCGCGTCGGCGGGGGGTCCTGCCGCGCGAGACCCGCCCATGGGCACACGGCGATCCTGGCACCCGAACGCGACATGGCCGTGACGGCCACCGCGGACTTCCCCTTCCGGCTGCTCCACCTGGCGTACTGCACCACTGCCGGCGCGTCCCCGTGGCTCCAGTCCGGTCGGCGGCAGCGTTGACCGCGACGGGGGCAGGCTCCCACGACTTCCATGTCCTTGCGGATCGCGCAGGTACGTTGGGAGGCTACGACTACATTCCTCGCATAAAGTGAAGTCGCCTTCCATTCTTCATCACGCCCGAACCCGGTGCTCACAGCGAGAAGGCGGGACGATGCAACTCGACGCAACACTCGATACCAAACTTGTCTCCGACCTGAGCGCCCCCCCCAAAGTGAATTGGGTCGAATCGTTCGGCCAGGCGATCCAGCTGGGCGAGGGACTCGCGTGGCTGCCGAAGCTCATGAGCGCGGGGAGGGGGCCAGGCAAGCTCACCGTCGACGAGTTCTTCTACTACCGGCTGTTCGAGCCCGTCCTGACCCCCGAGGACGTTCGCCGCTACATCGGCAAGCGCGCTCAGAACCGCATGCACAAGGCATGCAACGATTCACGATGGTTTGCCGTCTCGCACGACAAGGCACTCTTCCATGTTGTTCTCGCAGGCGCAGGGTTCCGCGTGCCCGAGACGGTGGCCGTCTATGCGCCCAAAGGGCGGTCGGGCTTCCCCAGGACCCTGCGAACAGGCGACGACATCGTTGGTTTCCTTCGACAGAACGCAGAGTGGCCGCTCTTCGCGAAGCCTATCGACGGGATTTTCAGCGTGGGCGCAATTCAGATGACCGGCTGCGAGGGTGACGAGGTGCTCATGCGGGGCCGAGAACCGACATCGGTCGCGGCGGTCACGGATTACATGAAGGACTTGTCGAAGGAAGGGTATCTGTTCCAGAAGACCCTGTTTGCGAGCGAAGAGCTGGCAGGGATCCTGGGTGAGGCCGTCCCGTCACTGCGCTTTCTCGTATTGTGGTCGGACAACGAGCCCCGGGTTGAAAGCGCCGTTCTCAAGATTCCCGCCGGCGGGAATCTCGCCGACAACTACTGGCGTGACGGTAACATGCTGGGCGCAGTCGACCTGGGGAGTGGAGAGGTCACGAGAGTGATTTCGGGAACCGCGCACGAGTTCCACGAGGTCGAGAACCATCCTGACACCGACCAGCGGATGACAGGCCTACGCCTGCTCGCGTGGAGTGAGATCCTCGACGCCGTGAGGCACGCGGCGATGCTGTTTCCCGGCGTACGCACGCAGTCGTGGGACGTTGCGCTGTCACGCGAGGGTCCCGTGTTCCTGGAATTCAACTTTGGCGGTGACCTGAATCTGCATCAGCTCGCTCATGGACGCGGCGCGTTGACGGAGAGCTTCGCTGCGCATCTCACTGCGTGCGGCTACAAGGGGCGGCTGTCCTGACCAGAGACCGATCGGCCATTCATGACTTGGGGACCACATGAAGAAGAAGACGGCG
Organism: Gemmatimonadota bacterium; assembly: GCA_050114675.1. GTDB lineage: Bacteria > Gemmatimonadota > Gemmatimonadetes > Longimicrobiales > Gaopeijiaceae > SZUA-318. The sequence continues at coordinate 1,700 of JASFRY010000096.1, forward strand.
CAATCATGGCACGAGCGCCGCGACTGCCTTCCCGAGACCGGCTGGGAGGCGGGCGAAATCCGCCGGGTACTGGGGGCTGCCAAGGGGGACGACGCCGATTGGCAAAATGGCCGGATCTGGAGCCTGGTCTATTACGGTGGCGAGTCTCACGCAGACTTCCTGATCGAAGCGTTCGATCTCTACGCAGCGGAGAACGCGCTCAGCCCGACCGCTTTTCCCAGCGTGCGGCGCTTCGAGCGCGACATCGTGAGCATGCTTCGCACCCTGCTGCGCGGCGGCGCGAACGTAGTCGGGACCATGACCTCGGGCGGGACCGAGAGCATTCTACTCGCGGTCAAGACCTATCGTGACCGAGCACGCCGGCGCAATCCCAGCAACAGGCGGCTGGACATGATTCTGCCCGCCTCGGCCCATCCCGCCTTTCTCAAGGCCGCGCAGTACTTTGACGTGACACCCGTCGTCGTCCCGGTGAGGGACGACCTTGGCGCCGATCCCGATTCCATGGCCCAGCACATCACGGAGCGCACGATCATGCTCGCCGCCTCGGCCCCCTGCTTTCCGTACGGCGTGGTCGATCCAGTGGCCGAGCTCGGGACGGTGGCCGCGAAACACAACATCGGGCTGCATGTCGACGCCTGCCTCGGCGGTTTGATGCTGCCCTTTCTCCGTCGACTTGGGAAGCCAGTGCCGGATTTCGACTTCGTCGTCCCCGGCGTGACGTCGATTTCGGTCGATCTGCACAAGTACGGCTATGCACTCAAAGGGGCGTCCGCCAACCTGTACCGGTCTGTTGAATTACGCCGCCATCAGTTCTTCGTAGAGACCGAGTGGGCCGCCGGACTCTTCGGGTCGGCCGGCATGCTCGGCACACGCTCGGGCGGGATCATCGCAGCGGCGTGGGCGGGTATGATGCGCTTGGGTGAGGCGGGGTATCTCGATCTCGCGCGCCGGACCTCCGACCTCACAGAGCGGTTGCAGGCCGGCATCGCTTCGATACCAGGTCTCCGCATCGTCGGGCGCCCTGACATGACAGTATTCGCGTTCACCGCCGATGGACCGGACATCTTCGCGATTGCTGACCGAATGGCCGACAAGGGATGGCATCTCGACCGTCAGGTCAGACCCGACAGCATCCACCTGGTCGTTACGCCACAACACGAAGCCGTCGTGGATGAATTCCTCCGCGACCTCGCTGCCGCGACCCGCGATGTTGCCGCACGCGGAGAACAGTCCCTCGCGGGCTCGAGCACGCTATACGGCGTGACCGCGGCCGTGAGCGACACGGCCGATCCGCGGAGCGCGGTGATCGCGGCAATGGAGAAGACCCTCGACGAGTGAGGGGAGAAGAGACGATGCAATACACGCCGATCGCGCTGCCATTCCTGGCTATGCTGTTCTTCCTTTTCGCGCTGCTGGTGGTGGTTGTCGAGCTCCGCGTCATGAGGTACGCCTACGAGAGGCTGGGGGTCGGGCATCGACACATGTTCGCGCTTCTGTTCTTCTCCTTCTTGGGGAGCTACGTGAACATCCCCATCGCTCAGCTGCCGTCGGAGCCTGTCGTCTCCAATCAAGTCGTGAGCTACTTCGGCATCGCCTACGTGGTCCCCCTGGTCGAGCGGTGGCCAGGAACCGTCCTTGCGGTCAACCTCGGCGGAGCCGTCATTCCGACCCTCCTTTCCATCTACCTCGTCTTCAAGAACAAGCTGTTCGCGAAGGGGTTGCTCGCCGTGGCGCTCGTGACGGTCGTCGTGCACTGGCTGGCCCATCCCGTGCCGGGCGTGGGGATCGCCGAACCGATCTTCGTGCCTCCCGTCGTGACGGTGATCGTCGCCCTCGCGATCTCACGCGAGCAGGCTCCGGCCCTGGCGTACGTGGCCGGCAGCCTGGGCACGCTGATCGGGGCGGATCTCCTGAACCTGGGCAAGGTGCAGGGGCTGGGGGCACCGGTCGCGTCCATCGGCGGAGCGGGGAAGTTCGACGGCATCTTCCTGACGGGCCTGATCGCCGTGCTCCTGGCGAGCATTCTCACCCGGCGCCAGCCCGTGTCCCGCAGCGCAGAGGCCCTCTGATCCGGGAGCGATCGGGCGCCGGCACGGTCGGGGTGCGGGGTGCCGGCAGCAAGCAGACCCCGCTGCATCGAGGTTGGCCTTACGGAGGCAACGATGCCCGCCGGATCCCACCCCACGGCTGCGTCACCGATTCACCCTGAAGAAGACGTGCCCTGACCAATCGGCCCGGAGCGCTCGCCCCTCGACGATGTCGTGGAAGCTGAGGCGTTCGGGCGTCGGCTCCGTTCCGATCCGGTACGTCCCCGGGGACTCCTCCACCAGCGGGGTCTCGCCGCCGGAAGACTCGCCCCCTTCTCCGGTGACCAGGATCAAGCGACCCGCCCGGATCAGGACCTCGAAATAGGGGAGCCAGGGGGACCAGCTTCGGTAGCGGCCCGCCACTTCCTTCCAGGACGGAGGCACCTCGAATTCGGTTGGACCGTGGTACGTGTCGTTCGCGTACCAATCGGGTCCGTGGGATACCGAGACCACCCGGCCCGACCCGTCCCGCCGAAATGCGAACACGTACCGATCGAAGGCAGGGTCCACGGTATAGAAGAGGTCTTCTCCCCACGGTTCCAGCCGGACGCTCCGGGATCCATCGAAGAGGACCAGGGCCTGATCCTCACTGCCGAAGCGGATGGTCTCCCCTCCCGACGAGGTGAAGACGCCCTGGTATGCCGCGAGGGAGCCGGGCTTTGGTGGAGCAGGGGGCAGGGGCGCGTCGGGAACTGCCCTGCCTTCCCGCATGGCCCGTGCGACCTTCAGAGCGTAGCGAGCCACGTCCCCCCCCGTGGCCTGGCCGTTGGCCATGCTCACCGCGGCCATCCCCGCCGCCGTGTCTGCCACCAGGTAGGCGCCGAATCCCACCATGCCACCGCTGTGCCTGAGGATCGTCCTTCCGTCCTCCTCATCAATCCACATCCCGTACCCGTACCGGGACGATCCGTCCTGCACGTACCCCGTGGAGAAGCGCTGGAAGGCCTCCTCGGAGATCACCCTCCCGCCAGGCCCCACGCCCCGGTTCAAGATCACTCGGGCGTAGGCGGCCAGGTCCCGTGCCGTGGCCTGGATGGACCCGTCTCCCACGTCGTAGGGAAAGTGGGGTGCCTCCACCAGCCCTCTGGAGGGGTCATGGGGACGGTCATCGAAGGGCGGGATGTAGCCCACCGCCTGCGTCTTCCGGGACTCCAGGGTGATGATGGGCCGGGCGTTGTCCATCCCTGCGGGCCCGAGGATCGACTCGGAGAGGATCCGCTCGTACGGTCTGCCGTCCAGGCGTTCCAGGAGAACGTGCAAGACCTGATACCCCACGTTCGAGTAGTAGAAGCGCTCTCCGGGAGGCCAGGCCGTTCGCTGCTCCCGAAGAGCGAAGGCCTGATAGGGCGACGAGGTGATGTCGTCACGATTCGCCGGAATCCCCGCCGAATGGGTCAGAAGATGGTGGGGCGTGATGGGCTCGAACTCGGTGTGGACGGAGAACCATGGGAGGTATTCCGAAACCGGGCGACGGAGGTCGAGAACGCCCCGGTCCCACAAGCGCAGCAGGCTGAAGGCAGTGAAGGACTTGGTGATGGATCCGATCTGAAAGAGGGTCCCGGCGGTTACGGGACGCCCTGTCTTGATGTCGGCTTCCCCGAGGTAGACCTCGTACAAGACGCCTTCCCTGTCCGTGACGGCCAGGGCGAGCCCCGGGATGCCATGGTCTCGGAGGGTCCTGGTTGCCATGGAATCCACCCGGGCCCATCCGTTCGTGCCGGCCCTGGCACCTGTCTGAGCCGCCAGGAGATCGGGGCACGCCGCCCCCAAGGCAGCCAGGAGGAGGAGGAGGATCCTGGTCGAACCGCCGCTCGTCATGTTCATGGCTCCGATCCCCTGACCCGTGGGTGGCGTGTCGATGGAAGGGGAAGTGATGTAGGAAGGTGACCGCACGCTGTTCATAGCGTACCCGGTTCAGATCCGCCATGATGGGGGACCCAGAACAGGGGCGGCGGGAGAGGAGTCACAGCCATGACCGGGATGCTCATGCCAGTTCCCCACACGCCGCTGTGGCAGCGGCTCAGAAGTCAGGGGAGGCTTCAGCCGGCGAAGCGACGCCCGCCGGCTGAGGCGGGCCCTGCGTACGCTGGGCCGCGACGGCCAGCTCCGGCTACGCGATGACCTGGCCCGCATGGACGAGTGGGTCGGCCACGCCCACGACGATCTGGTGCGGTTCCGCCCCGAGGCGGGGCTGGAGAAGGTGCGGGCGTGGGTAACGGACATCCAGGTGCACCTTTCCCCAGCCGAGCGGCAGTGCTCAACACTGGGCAGACCGTCGCCTGTCGTGTTCACATAGGTTCCTCCCGACCCACGACGACGTAATGCACCTCCTTGACCGAATTCGTCAGCCTGTCTTCACAGTGGTCGTCGTCACCGTGGCTGCCCTCGCCGGAGCGGAGCGCGCCGCCGGCCAGGACGCTCCCACTCCCGTGGGGAATGGCGCGCTCCGCGTGTACCTGGACTGTTCCGGGGGATGGCGTGGGGGCATCTGCGACGGGAGCATGTACCGGCAACAGATCACCTGGGTGAATTGGGTTCGTCAGCCCCAGGACGCTCAGGTCCACGTCATCATCACCTCCCAGCCGGCGGGTGGTGGCGGAACGCGGTACACGCTGGACTTCCTCGGGCGAGAGGCTCTGGACGGGATGCAGGACCAGTTCTTCTACACGGCCTCGGTTGCGGACGTGGCGGAGGAGACCGCGGCGGGGGTCCTGCGGGCGTTTCGCCTGGGATTGGTGCGGTTCGCGGCGGCGGCGGGCTTTGGCGAGAGGATCGACGTGGTGGACGTGACCTCTCGGCAGCCGGCCGGCGAGGGGGAGGAGGAGGGTGCAGGTCCCATGTCCCCTCAGGACGACCCATGGGACTTCTGGGTCTTCAGGATCAACGGTGACGCCAGCGTGGAGACCGAGGATCTGCAGAAGAACACCGACGTGGGCTTCGGGGTCAACGCGAACCGCACCACCGAAGCGTGGCGATTCAACGTTCGTGCCGACGGGAGCTTCGAGCGCGAGAGCTACGATCTTCCCCAGGACGACGGCACGGTGGAGACGGTGCACAACGATCAGGACGAGTGGAACGTCTCGGGGCTGGTCGTGAAGAGCTTGAGCGAGCACTGGGGCCTGGGCGCCGAGGCCATCGCAGACAACTCGACGCAGCTGAACCGGGATCTATTGATCGGGTTCGGCTCGGGGATCGAGTACAACTACTTTCCCTATTCCGAGTCCAATCGTCGCGTCCTGCAGGCGCGGTACGTAGTGAGCGTCAATGGCGTGGAGTACCAGGACACCACCGTCTTCAACCGGCTCAGCGAGACGGTCTATCAACACGAGGTGAACCTGGACTACGAGGCCAGGGAGCCCTGGGGCAACGCGAACATCGGTATGGGACTGAGTCAGTATCTCGACCGCACCGACGCGTGGTCCTTCAATGTCCGTGGCTTCATTCGCTACCGGCTCTTCCGCGGATTCTCGGTGAACCTCAGTGGCCGGTACCAGAAGGTCCGCGACCAGATCTACCTGCCCAAGGAAGATCTCTCGGAGGAAGACATCCTCCTGGGACGCCGCCGCCTCCCCACCACGTCGCAGGTGGAGTTCCGGATCGGCTTGAGCTACAGCTTCGGGTCGATCTTCAACAACGCCGTCAACGAGCGGTTGCGGTCCGGGATCTTCTAGGGCTTCTTCCGGCCCAGTCGCTCCGCCCCATGCACCGACGCCATCCGGAGCCATCCGCTCTCGCCGGGGTAAGAGGGCGCTCCGGCGGGATCGGTTACGTAACCGCGAACCGAGGCGCCGGCGGGCTGCCAATCGCCCACCGCCAGGCGCCGGGAAATCGGATCCTGGAGGTGCATGGTGTTGAAGGATCGGGACGGAGGTGTCGCCACGGCGACCGAGGAACGGACGACGCTTGGTGAGGAAGAGCTGCGGCTCATCGACGCCTATTGGCGTGCAGCGAACTACGTGTCTGTCGGACAGATCTACCTTCTCGACAACCCGCTCATCCGGCAGCCCCTCCAGCCCGAGCACGTCAAGCCGCGCCTCCTGGGCCACTGGGGCACGACGCCCGGGCTGAACTTCATCTACGCCCATATGAACCGGGCGATCCGGAACTGGGATCTTGATGCGATCATGGTGGTCGGACCCGGTCACGGGGGTCCGGCGGCGGTGGCCAACGCGTACCTGGAGGGCACGTACGCCGAGGTCTACCCGCACATCACCCCCGACGAGGCGGGCCTGCGGGCGCTTTTCCGCCAGTTCTCCTTCCCGGGAGGGGTTCCCTCGCACGTCGCTCCGGAGACGCCTGGGTCGATCCACGAGGGTGGGGAGCTGGGGTACTCCCTCGCCCATGCGTACGGTGCGGCGTTCGACAATCCGGATCTGCTCGTCTGCTGCGTCGTCGGAGACGGTGAGGCGGAGACGGGTCCCCTGGCCACCGGGTGGCACGCCAACAAGCTCTTGAACCCAGCCGTTGACGGGGCGGTGCTGCCCATCTTGCACCTCAACGGCTACAAGATCGCCAACCCGACGCTTCTGGACCGAATCGGCGACGACGAGTTGACGTCGCTTCTGGAGGGGTACGGACATCGGGTCCACTGGGTGGACGGCAACGAGCCCGAGGCGATGCACCGGCGCATGGCGGCCGTCCTGGAGCGCGTGGTCCGGGAGATCCAGGAGATTAGGGACGCCGCCCGGAGTAGGGGGTTCAACGAGCGCCCCCGGTGGCCCCTCGTCGTGCTTCGCTCTCCCAAGGGATGGACGGGACCGAAGGTAGTGGACGGCCTCCAGGTCGAGGGGACGTGGCGGGCCCATCAGGTGCCCCTCGCCGAGGTGCGAAGCAACCCGGATCACCTGGCGCAGCTCGAGGAATGGCTCAAGAGCTACCGTCCCGAGGAGCTCTTCGACGAGCGCGGCGCGCTGGTGCCCGAGCTGGTCCAGCTGCCACCGAGGAGCGGCCGGCGCATGAGCGCGAACCCCCACGCCAACGGCGGCATCCTCCTCAAAGACCTCACGCTGCCGCCCTTCCGGGACTACGCCGTCGAGGTGCCGCGACCCGCGACCACGCACGCCGAGGCTACCCGCGTCCTGGGCGGCTTCCTGCGTGACGTGATCCGCATGAACCCCGACACGTTCCGTCTCTTCGGTCCCGACGAGACCGAGTCGAACCGCTTGTCCGCGGTGTTCGAGGCCACCGATCGGGCGTGGGATGCCGAAACCAGGGCGGTGGACCAGCAGCTCTCACCCGTCGGCCGGGTCATGGAGGTCCTGTCCGAGCATCAGTGTCAGGGATGGTTGGAGGGCTATCTCCTCACCGGGCGCCACGGCCTCTTCAACTGCTACGAGGCCTTCATCCACATCGTCGACTCCATGTTCAACCAGCACGCCAAGTGGCTGAAGGTGACCAACGAGATCCCGTGGCGGCGACCCGTCGCTTCCCTCAACTACCTGCTGAGCTCCCACGTGTGGCGGCAGGACCACAACGGCTTCTCGCACCAGGACCCCGGGTTCATCGACCACGTGGTGAACAAGAAGGCCGGCGTGGTACGCGTCTACCTCCCCCCCGACGCCAACTGCCTGCTCTCGGTGGCGGATCACTGCCTGCGCAGCCGCCAGTACGTGAACGTCATCGTCGCCGGCAAGCAGCCTGAGCTCCAGTTCCTGTCCATGGACGAGGCGGTGCTGCACTGCACCCGGGGGATCGGCGTGTGGGAGTGGGCCTCCAACGACCAGGACGGCGACCCCGACGTGGTCATGGCGTGCTGCGGCGACGTGCCCACCATCGAGACCCTGGCCGCGGTGGACATACTGCGCACGGAGCTGCCCTCCCTGAAGGTGCGGGTGGTCAATGTCGTGGACCTCATGCGGCTGGAGCCGGAGACCGAGCACCCCCACGGGCTCCCGGACAGGGAGTTCGACACCATCTTCACCACCGACCGCCCCATCGTCTTCGCCTACCACGGCTACCCGTGGCTCATCCACCGGCTGACGTATCGGCGGACCAACCACGGCAACCTGCACGTACGCGGTTACAAGGAAGAAGGGACGACCACGACGCCCTTCGACATGGTCATGCGCAACGACCTGGATCGCTTCCATCTGGTCATGGATGCAATCGACCGGGTGCCGGGTCTCCGCTCCCGCGCGGCGCACCTGCGCCAGCGCATGAGCGACGCCCGGGCGCGCGCCCGGGCCTACACCCGGGAGTACGGTGAAGACGCGCCCGAGATTCGCCACTGGACGTGGTCCCAGGCGTAGCTTCGGGGTGCCCATGCGCGTTCTCGTCGTCAACGCCGGTTCCAGCACGCTGAAGCTCTCCGTCCTGGACGACGACGAGGTGCGTCTCGCCGAGACGCTTCCCACCCCCCGGGGACACCTCGACGAGGATGCGGTTCGGGACGTGCTGGGACGCGCCGAAGCCCCGGACGCGGTGGGGCACCGCATCGTCCATGGAGGGAGCGAGTTCCTCGAGCCGGTCGAGCTGGATGAGGACGTGGTGCGCCGACTGCACGCCCTGGCGGACCTGGCGCCCCTGCACCAGCCCAGGTCGCTCCGCGCCATCCAGTTGGTGGGAAGCCTGCTGCCAGAGGTGCCCGCGGTGGGCTGCTTCGACACCGCCTTCCATGCGCATCTACCGGCGGCGGCGCACACGTATGCGCTCCCTGCGGAATGGCGGGAGCGCTGGAACTTGCGCCGCTTCGGTTTCCACGGCCTGTCCCACGCATGGGCATCGCGGCGGGTGGCGGAGCTGATGGCGTCACCTGGCGTGGTCGATGGCCCGCACGCCCTGAGGGTGGTCACGTGCCACCTGGGCGCGGGCGCCTCCCTGGCGGCAGTCCTCGATGGCGTGTCCGTGGATACCACCATGGGCTTCACGCCGCTGGAGGGTCTGGTGATGGCCACACGCTCGGGCTCCGTCGATCCCGGGCTCGTCCTTTGGCTGGAGGAGCACGCGGGGATGCCTCCGTC
>JASFRY010000097.1:0-10650 GCA_050114675.1 Gemmatimonadota bacterium
CCGAAGTAGTCGAGGAGGGGATCGGGATCACGGTGGACGTCGAGAGCCCTGGAAAGGCCCACATTGGTGGAATCCGCGTCCAGGACGAGAACCGAGTAGCCGCGCTCGCGCAGGGCATCCGCGAGCAGGACGGTCACCGTGCTCTTCCCCGAACCTCCTTTCCCAAGCACGCCGATGCGAAGACCGGAAAGGGGCATCCTCTCGTCAATCATCTTCCTTTCATCTCCTCCGCGATCCCGGAGGCAAGTGATCCTCCAGGAACGCGAATACGGAACGATATGCCTCCGCCCACTGCTCTTCCTCGAACTTCCCATGCCCCGCATCCGGGACGGTGAGGAGCCGGTTGGAGACTCCGACGCGCTCCAGGGCTTCCCGGAGCCGTAAGGACTGGTCGTAAGGGACCGTAGGGTCCCGGTCACCGTGGATGCTCATGACAGGGGGCGTGGACCGGCCGACCCAGCGGAGGGGAGACAGCTGCTCGGCGAGCCGCAGGCCGTCGGGCCGCCGCCCGATCCACCGACGGGCGTACGCACGCGGGCGCTCTCCCTGAAGGAGCGCCGCCACGTCGCTGATCCCGAACCAGTTCACGACGGCGGACGCACGAACAGCGGAGACGGGGGTCCTGTCTTCACCCGCTGCCGAGGGAAGCTCGGCTCCCATGCCGGTCAGCAGCGCCAGGTGCGCGCCCGACGACATCCCTCCGAGCACGATGCGGTCTGCATCGAGTCCATTGTCGGCCGCGTGGTCCACGACCCAGCGTAAGGCCCGGCGGGCGTCCCACGCCGCGGTGGGTGCCAGAGCCTCCCGAGCCAGGCGGTACTCCACGTTGGCCACCGCCCACCCCATGATCATCCACGGCAGCAAGTGGAGGGATGCCGCCTCTTTGGATCCCGTGACCCAGCCCCCTCCATGGAAGAACACGAAGATCGGGGACGGCCCTGGTTCTCCCTGCGGCACATACAGGTCGAGGGACAGGGGACGCTTGCCGGCCACGTGGTAGGGACGGTCGGCGAAGACCTGATAGCGCGTCGCGAGGCGCACGACGGCTGACAGACGGTCCATGCCGCGGTCCTCGGCCCTTCTCCCCACGTCCGGGCTCCGCGGCGTCTCCATGGTCTCCCTCCTACTGTCGGTCCAGCGCGTCCAGCGCCTGGTGGATGTGCTCGGCGGCCCGCTGCCCCGAGAGCAGCATCCCGCCGAAGATGGGCCCCATGCGCGGCCCCGAAAGGGTCGCCGCAACGCTCATCCCAGCGATCCAGAGTCCCGGGTAGATCTCCGTCACCTCCTCCACCACGAAGCGCTCGCCTTCCGCCGCGTCCATGGGTCCTTCGCGTGTCGGCCTCGCGAGCGCCATCGGGAGACCTCGGGTCCACAACATGCGCGCCAGCGCGGCTTCGTGTCCCGTGGCATCCAGGACCGTCCGTGCTTGAAAGACCATGGGGTCCACCGGCAGAGCGTCGCCCACCCCTGTGCGGTTCGCCACCACACCGCAGACCCGACCACGGTGCACGCAGAGATCCTCCGCGAATATCAGGTTGAGCAGGATCGCGCCGGCCTGGATCGCGGACAGGCAGAGGGCAGACGCCAACTCGATGGCATCGACGACGTGCAGCCCGCCCCGGTGATGCCGCGCCCTCACCTTCATGGCACCGAGCAGCGGGAGCGCGTCGTTCTGGACCACGACCTCGTTCATGGCGATGGCTCCTCCCCAGACACCGCCGCCTGGGGCCAGCCTCTTCTCCAGGACGGTCACCCGTCGCCCCTGCTCCGCGAGCTCCCGAGCGGCTGTCAGACCCGCAGGCCCGGCCCCTACCACCACCACGTCGGCCTTCGTCGATCGGTCGAGCTTCGCGTGGTAGGAAGCCAGGATCGCCCGGGTGACCAGGCCCTCGTCGACTTGGGCCTCGGACTGTCTGCTCCGCCCGCCTGGCATGCGGGCACCGTCTTCCGCGCCCTCCATGGCTCGTTTCGCCGCCCCCGTTGCCGCCTCGTGGTGCGCATCCCGCCACCCGCCCGGGTGGATGAGCACGCTTGCACAAGATCGTATACCCTTTTAAGTGTACTCTCGTACCACTTTGAGTGGAACCACCCTGCAAAGGTCCAATGTCCGACGAGCCTCGAGTGGATGTAGGCGCTCGCCTCCGCACGCTCCGACGGAGGCGGGGCTGGTCGCTCCGCGACCTGGCACGGGCCAGCGGCCTCTCCGTCAACGCCATAAGCCGCATCGAGCGAAACGAGAGCTCCCCCACCGTCGCCTCCCTCCAACGGCTGGCCACCGCTCTGGACATACCCCTGGTCGAGCTCTTTCGGATCACGATCGAGCGATCCACCGTCCTGGTTCGAGCGACCGAGAGACCGCACACCGCCACCGAGGGAGTCTTGGTGGAGAGCCTGGGGACGGGTCTGCCGTCGCAGAAGCTCGGACCGTTCCTCATGACCCTCACGCCCGGCGTCTCGAGCGGTGATGAGCCCATCGTCCACGGAGGAGAGGAATTCGTCCACTGCATCGCCGGTGAGGTCGAGTACCTGGTCGGTGACGAGTGGTATCTGCTCCGGCAAGGAGACAGTCTCCTGTTCTTCGCCACCCAGCCGCACCTGTGGCGGAATCGGGGGCGCGAGGCGGCCACAATGCTCGTCGTCATCCTCGCGCCAGGCGAGGAAAGGCAGGCCACGCAGCAGAAGCACCTCATGAGATCGGAGGGTGCCGACGTGCCCGGAGGGGCCCATCCCGGCGTCCCACCCGAGTCGCGGTGACGGGGCTCCCCTCCCCTGGAGAAGCGCCGGACAGGGAGTGAGAGGGAACGCGTCCCGGTTCTGGACACCTTCCCGCTCCCGAACTCCCGTACGTCGGCAGTGGGTGACTCTCAGTGGGAGTGACCCACTGCCCGTACGTGACTGGTCTGGAGCCGGGGGATGAATAAGTATAAAGTACAGGTCTGCCCGCATGGTCGAAGCGCCGATGAACTCTTCGGCGCCTCGACTGTAGTAGCATTCAGATCCGGCGGCTCGGACTCCAGCTGCCTCGCGCCCTTGCGTACATCGCATGGCGCACGCAAAGGACGTCTGACGGGTCGCCCACGGCAGGAACGTGTGACCAGTGGCGCGAGGTGTGCCCCAGGAGGTCAGTACAATGGTCCGAGGAGTGAAGCGGTCTCTCATCTGGCTTGTCGCGGCCCTTTTGGTCGTGCCGGCGACCCGGCTCCAGGCTCAGGAGGCCATGAGCCGGTTCAAGGTCCTGATCCCGGATTTCTTCCCCCAGCAGGGGGCGGATGACGATTTCGGGAAGGACGCGGCGGAAGATCTGCGCGATCTCATGAATACCCTTCCGACCCACCAGCCGGTGGCGAAGAAGGAGATCGAGAAGAGCCTGAAGGCCTTCAAGATGAAGATGGACCAGCTCGACTGTGTCCGGACCCGTCAGCTGGCGTCGCAGATGGGTGCCCAGGTCGCCGTGTGCGCGTCGTACACGGAGAAGGCCGACAAGCAGTACGAGGTCAACGCGGCCATCTGGGACATCGGATCGGGTGAGTCCTTCGACCTGCCTTCCTTCTCCTCGGGTGAGAAGGACCACGAGCAGGCGGCCAAGCAGATCTTCGACCAGTTCGACCAATACAACCAGCAGGTCCGGGCGGCCACGTTCTGCTCCGACTATGCGCAGAGCCAGCAGTGGGACGCTGCCCTGCGGAACTGCGACAAGGCGCTGGAGCTCAACCCCAACGCCGTGAGCACCCGGTATCAGCGGGCGCGCATCCTGTACGAGACGAACAAGTACGACGAGGCGCTCACCGAGCTGAAGAAGGTCCTGGATCTGAACCAGTTCCATGAGGACGCGCTTCAGCTCGCCGGGTACATCTCGGCCAAGCTGGGCAACGAGGACCAGGCGCTGGACTACTACAGCCAGTACCTGGAGCTGAACCCGGGCAACGCCCAGGTCCGGATGAAGATCGCCTACGACCTGGCGCAGGCCGGCGACCCCGAGGGCGCCATGCAGCTCATCCAGGAAGGCCTGGACGTGGCTCCCGACAACACCGACCTCCTGGAGCAATACGGTGGGTTCGCCTTCGCCGCCGGGCAGAAGGTCAACAGCGAGCAGGCCGACTCCGCAGAGGATGCGGGCGCAGTGGCCCCGGAGGCCGCCGAGTACTTCCACAAGGCCATCGACGCCTACCAGAAGGTCTTCGCGGCCAAGGGCGCCGACACGCCGGTGGGTGAGCTCCGCAACATCATCGTGGCCCACATCCAGCTCGGCGAGCTGGACCAGGCCATCTCGACGGCGGAGGACGCCCTCGAGACCCATCCCCAGGAGGAGAGCATCTGGTCCTACTACGCCGATGCCCTCCAGCGGGCAGGCCGGCTGGACGACGCGCTCGCCGCCCTGGACCGGGTGAAGGAGATCAACCCCGACTATCCCAACGTGGCGCTGCGGCAGGGCAAGTGGCTCATCGAGGCCGGCCGGATCAACGATGCCGTGAAGGCCCTGAGCGAGGTGGCCACCGCAGATCCGTCCCAGGCCGAGGCGGCCGCGCGGCTCATCTTCGCCGACGGCTACACCAAGGGTGTCCAGAAGAACAACTACGACTACGCGTCCTCCACGTTCTCCGCCGCCAAGTCACTGCCGAACCTGAGCGCGGGCATGAACAACCAGCTCAACTTCTGGCAGGGCTACGCCATCTTCCAGGGCGCTGTGGAGGAGCAGAAGCCGGCGACGCTGGCCACCGCCAAGTCCACGCTGCCCAAGTTCCAGCAGGCCCTCAAGCTCCTGCAGCAGGCCGGGGACTACCCGAAGACGGTGAACATCAACATGGACCAGCTCCTGAACAACGTGAACACCTACATCGAGATTCAGGAGGCCATCGTCAAGCGGGGACGGTGACGGTGTGACGGGTCGTCGCCCACGGACGCCCGTGGGCTGAACCGAGACGACAGCGGGGCCGGCGCGAGAGCTCTCGCGGCGGCCCCGTTCTCTTGTCCATCGCTCCCGGGCGGGAGCTCGCTCAAGGCTGGGAGACGTCCCGGCTCTTCACGTAGAAGTTCTCGTCCACCGAGAACGCCTTCGGGTCGGCCAGGGAAACCTGGATGGTCTGCCACGACTCGGTGGGCGAGATCCAGTCCAGGTCCCCGGGAGCCAGCGTGACCCGCACGGGCATGGCGAACCCGGGCACCACGTCGGCCCACCGGTACGAGAGCTCGTCGCCCTCGAGCCGGTATTCCAGCACCGGCACCATGGTGGTGCGCAGATACTCGTCGAACACCTTGGACAGGTCCATCCCCGCGGCCCGGGAGATGTAGTGCTCAACCTGCGCGCCGGTGACGGTCTGGTGCCGGAAGTCGCGGTTGAGGCCCCGGAGGATGCTCCGCCACTTCTCGTCGTCGTCCACGAGCTGGCGGATGGTGTGCAGCATGTTGCCGCCCTTGTAGTACATGTCGCCCGACCCTTCGTCGTTGACGCCGTAGTCCCCCACGATGGGCCTGTCGTTGCGGATGCGGGTCCGCGTCCCGATGACGTATTCCGCGCCGGCCTCCTTCGAGCCGGTGATGCACTCCACGTAGAGGTTCTCCGCGTAGTTGGCGAAGCTCTCGTGGACCCACATGTCGGCGATGTCCTTCGCCGTGATGTTGTTGGCGAACCACTCGTGGGCGCTCTCGTGCACGATGATGAAGTCCCAGGACAGGCCTTCCCCCGTACCGGAGAGGTCCCTTCCCCGGTACCCGTTCATGAAGCCGTTGCCGTATGCCACGGCGCTCTGGTGCTCCATTCCCAGGTGGGGCGACTGGACGAGCTTGTAGCCGTCGGCGTACCACGGGTAGGGGCCGAACCAGTGCTCGAAGCACCGGAGCATGGGATGCACCTGCGTCCACTGGCGGCGGGCGGCGGCCTCGTCCTCGGCCAGGGGCCAGAAGTCCAGGGTCAGGGGGCCCTTCTCACCCTCGAAGATCTCCTGCCAGTGGGCGTAGGTCCCGGCGTTCACGGCGACGCCGTAGTTGTTGATGGGCTCGGTGACGAACCACTCCCAGGTGGTGGTGCCGTCGTCGTTCACGGTGGTGCTGCGCAGACGACCGTTGGAAACGTCCACCATGGGCGTGGGCACCGTGATGGCGATCCGCTGGCTGTCCGGCTCCTCGGCCCCGTAGTCCTTGTTGGGCCACCAGACGCTGGCGCCCAGCCCCTGGTTGGCCGTGGCCACCCACCGGTTGCCCCGCTCGTCGTGCTGCCAGATGAAGCCCCCGTCCCACGGCGGGTTCACGGCAACCTGCGGCCGTCCGTGGTAGTAGACCGTGACGGTATGGACCGAGCCCACCGGCTGCTCGTCATCCAGGCGCACGAAGAAGGCGTTGCCGTCTCGCCGGTACGACAGGGTGCGCCCGTTCTGGACCATGCTATCCACCTCCAGGGGCTCCTGCAGATCGATCTGCATGTCGGTCGAGGGCGCGACCACTCTGTACGTGATGCCGTTCCACCCGGAGATGGTGCTGTCCGCCGGCTCCACGCGGACGTGGAGGTCGTAGAAGGTGGCATCCCACCAGGCGCGCCCGGGCCCGTTGGACCCCCGCAGCGTGTCGGCGTGGGTGAAGACGGTGGTGTCCGGCGCCTGGGCGGAGAGCGCCGCGGGACCCAGGGCCGCCCACGCGGCGCAGAGGAGGAGGGTTCTCATGGACGTGCTCGTGTGAAAAGGAGCGGCCGGCGGCGGGAATGCCGCCGCCGGCCTTGGTACGGGCTCCGGCCCACGGAGATCCGGGAAAGGACCGGACGTCAGCGTGTCTTCCCTTCCAGCTCGTCGGCGAGCCAGGGTGCGCCGTAGACCTTCCGGAGCGCCTCGGTGATGGCCATGGAGTGGACGCTCACGCAACGCGACACCTCGTCGGTGAAGATGAAGCGGTTGGGCAGCATCTCGATGTTGCCGTCGAAGACCAGGCCCACCACCTCTCCGGCACGGTTCACCACGGGACTTCCCGAGTTGCCGCCGATGATGTCCGCGGTGGACACGAAGTCCATGGGCGTGGTCATGTCCAGGTTCGGCCGGGCCATCTTCCACCGCTCGGTGAGCTGGAAGGGAGGCGTGTCGTCGAACTCGGCGCTGCGGGCGAAGAGACCATAGAAGCTGGTCTTGTACGGCGCGATGGTCCCGTTCATGGGGTAGCCCTTCACCACGCCGTCGCTGATGCGGAGGGTGAAGGTGGCGTCGGGCGGCAGGGCCTTGCCGTACGCCGCGTAGATCGCCTCACCGAGCTTCTCGCTGTTGGCCGAGATCACGTCGTTGAGCTGAGCCTGCCGCTTGGCGTAGCTCGTGGCCAACGGCTCCAGCTCCGCCACCGCCTGGACCAGCGGGTCGGTGCACCCGCTGAGCGCGTCCAGACCGCCCTCCACCAGCCGAGCCCGCTCGTCCGGATCCACGAGCTGGCTCTCGCGCACGTAGTAGGCCGCCGCGTCCTCGGCGCTCCGGCCCGCCAGGAGCCCACGCACCAGGGGGTCGTCGGCGCCCAGGGCATCCCGTGCCGCCGCGAGCCAGGACGCCATCTCCATGCGCTCCCGGGTCGGGTCCAACGTCCGGTCGCGGAGGAGCATCGCCCGCTGCCTCTCCAGGCTCCGGCCCTGGTAGGCCGCGAGCCGCTGATCCTCGGGGAGCGCCGACTGCCGGGCCAAACGCACCAGCCCCATGGCCCGCCCCAGCAGCGTGGAGCCGCCCATGGCGTAGAAGCGCGCCTGGGGCGCGAAGGTGGCAAGCTCGAGCTGCGCGTCGGCGATCTCGTCCCAGGTCGAGCCATAGCGGGCCTGCAGCTGGGGATCGGCTGCGATCCGCGCACGGAAGTCGTCCTCGAACGCCTTCTTCCGGGCCATGATGCCCTCGTCCAGGAGGCCCGCCAGGTAGCCGTTGGTGGCCTTCTTGGAGTTCTCGATCCCGAAGATGGTGTTCTCCAGGCTCCTGGCGTACTCGGCGCTCTGACGGGAGAGGGCGTGCAGGTCGTCCAACCTGCGCTGGTAGTCGGCGAGGCGGGCGGGATACTCCACGTCCCGCAGGTACTCCATCTGAGCCAGGGTCAGGAGGCGGCCGGTGGAGCCCGGGTTGCCCACGACGAACACCGGCTCCCCGTCCTTCGCCCCCGCCTCGCTCCACGCCAGGTGGTGCTCGGGATGGTACGGCTGCCCGTTCTCGTAGACCCGGACGAACGCCATGTCCAGGTCATACCGCGGATACGTGAAGTTGTCGGGATCCCCGCCGAAGAAGGCCGTCTCCAGCTCGGGCACCATCACCAGCCGCAGGTCGTCGAATCGGCGATAGGTGTAGAGGGAGTACATGCCGCCGTTGTAGAACGGAACCACCTGGCAGCGCATCCCGGTGTCCTCTTCGCACGCCGAGCGGACGTCGTCCATGGCCGCGTCCCGCTGGGCCACCCGCTCGGCGGCCGAGGTCGCGGTGACGGCGTCCCGGATGCCGGCGGTCACGTCCTGGATGCCGACGAGCTGGTCCACATACATGCCCGGGCACCGGAGCTCGTCCTCGTTGCGCTCGGCGACGAAGCCGGTGCGCAGATAGTTGGTGTCGGCGGGCGACACTGCCGCCGCGCAGGAGCGCGCGCAGTGATGGTTGGTCATGACGAGCCCGTCGGCCGAGACGAAGGACGCCGAGCAGCCGGGAAGCCGCACCGCGGACAGGCGCAGGTGGTCCAGCCACGCCTGGTCCGGCTTGAAGTCGTACCGCGCCTGCCAGTAGTCCAGCGGCGGGGCGTCGAAGGTCCACATGGTGCCGAACTCGGGCACGTAGCCCGCCGGAGCCGATGTGGCCTGCTGCGCCAGCACGGGCGCAGACACGGCCAGGGCCAGGACCGCCGCCAGACGCGCGGCGAGGCGGGGAAGTCGCTGCTTCATGGGAATACCGCTCCTCGGAAACCTGGAGATGGCGCACGGATGTCGTGCTCCGCCGAGGGGCAGTCGCCGCCGGTACGGGGCGCTCGTCGGGTACCCCGAACGTTACCGCAACCACGAAAGGCGAGCCAGGCCCGACGCCGCACCCCGGGGCGGGTCACGTCCCGTCGGCCACCGCCGCTTCGAAGACCTTGAGCGCACCGGACACGCGGTCGGGAGAGGCCTGAACGAGGCCATCCCACGCGGCCAGGTGGTCCGCCCGACGCCGCAGCAGCATCTCCAGGACGCCGGTGACCGTGCGGCGCAGCTCGGGCGCGGCCAGGTTCATGCGGCGCCACATGGCCGCCACCACGCCCAGCGACGCCCGGTCCTGCTCGAAGAGCTCCAGAAGCTCGTCGTCGCTGAAGAAGGGCCCCGTGACCGCCGCGCTCAGACACCGGGTGATGAGCTCGGCGACGTCGTCGTCCAGACGCCGCAGAATGACCTTCTGGGAGCGCAGCTCCAGCGCCTTGCCCAGGTACGCCATCAGGGGATGCACCGCAGGCCCCAGGTGGTCCAACACCACGGTGCGGGAATCGCGCAGGAGCAGGTAGAGGCGGTCCTGGTGCTGCTCCTTGAGCCGGACCTTCTCCGACAGGTCGCGGCTGATCCAATCGTAGCCGACCAGGTCCTTGAGGAGGGCCACCTCGGTGCGCTGGCTGCCCACCTCCCGGGTGATGCGGCGCGGGCTCACCAGGAGTGATTCGCCCACGGTCGTGGTGATGCGGACCGCCGTTCCTCCGTCGCCCACGAGGTCGGCGTCCCCTCCGGGGTCCTTTACCAGCCTGGCATTCAGCTCGGGGCGCTTCGCCGCGGCGCTGCGGAAGATCCCCACCAGCTGCTCGGTGAGAAGTACGTCGAGGAGGGTCGAGGACATGGATCCTTCGCGAGGGAGGGATGCATCGGGAACGGTGTCACCGTCCTGCCTACCCCCGAGCGGGTCGCGGGATCATTGCCTGCCCCCACGCGCGGGGCGACGTTCCGGGGTTCCGACGGCCCACGAATGCCGTCGGGAATTCCCTTGCCACCGTTCCCTCAGGAGGGTCGCACGTGCCCGCCCGGATCCGTCGCGCGGCGCTCGTCTCGCGCATCAGCTTCTTCCTTCTCCTCGCCCTGGCGCTGCCCGCGGCAGCCCAGCAGAAGAAGGCCCTCACGTTCACCGATCTCATGCAGATCCGTCAGGTGGAGACCCCCTCCATCTCCGCCGACGGACGGTGGATCGCCTTCAGCGCGCGGCCGGACCGGGGCGACGCCGAGGGCGTGGTACGCTCCACGCGGAGCGACACCCGCTACTCGGTGGCGCGCGGGACCCGGCCCGTCATCTCCCGGGACGGTGCGTGGGTAGCCTTCCGGGTCGAGCCCTCCCTGGAGGCAGCCGAGACGGCAAAGGGAGATGACGCACCCCGCCGGGGGGTGGCGCTCCTGGCCACCGCCTCGGGCGATGTGACCCACATGGACGACGTGGACAGCTTCTCCTTCTCGTCCGATGGCGCCTGGCTCGCCTACCACCGCTTCGCTGCACGGCCCGACTCGGGCCAGAAGGCCGCGCCGTCCGACGGCGGCTGGGAGCCCGGCACCACCCTGGTGCTCCGTGAGCTGGCCACCGGCCGCGAAGTGGAGGTCCCCGACGTGCGGCGCTACGCCCTTCACGGCGACGCGCCCCTCCTGGCCTACAGCGTGGCCTCGGCGGACCACGCCCGGGACGGGCTCTATGTACGTGACCTCGCCGACGGCACCGAGACCACGGT